>CALURE010000090.1 GCA_944323095.1 Candidatus Gastranaerophilales bacterium | reverse complement strand
TGTTTTTCAGTCTGTTTTTCCGGAGATTTTTGTTCCTGAATTGAACCCTTAAACGGTACTTTATTTATACTGATTGGAGAGATTGAATCTAACATTATTAACTACCTTTCATTAATAACCTTATACATTTATTAAAACAAAAAGGCGAAAAATATTGCTATTACGGCTACCTATCCTATACTATTATTCGAGGATTATATCAATGGTTTCTGCCTTTTTAAATTCATCTTTACATTCTGTTACATACATGTTTACCCTCTCCCTTAATCCCTCTCCCAAGAGAGGGAAATCATTAAACTTTTATCTCATCAGGAAGAGTTAGAAAAAGAGTGAAACCGTCAAGCATCCTCTCTCCCCGGGAGAGAGTTAGAGAGAGGGTATTACTTAATTTTTTATAACTACTCAATCACTCTCAATGACGGGTCGAGCGGCACGCTCCTTCTTTAGTTTAGGTTGAAAAAGTTTTACACAACATCTAAGTGGCGGGTCGAGCGGCACGCTCGCAAAAAAAAACCCTATCTTTCGATAGAGTTCGGAATTCTTTTAGTAATTCCTCGTGTGTGTAGAAGGTTAGTGTGTAGTAGGTAGTGTAAATATATATCTCGTGTTTATTTAATTCCTCATATCCGGTATTTATTACTTACATATTAATAAAGTATTTTCAGAGTATATAATTGCTATATCCTATTTATTTCGTTACAAAAGTTTACAAATAAATATTCTGAAATTATTATTTTTATCTTAAAATCTTTCCCGTACCCCCTTAATAATTATTATATACCCTGTTTTTCGTAAATTTAACACTATTTTTAGAAAAACATTTAATATCAACATAAAATTCTTCTTTTTCTTTATTTAATCTTTATATTAAGACTATTGACCTTTTTTAAAAAAAGTATTCTAATAAAAAAGTATTTAAAAATTTGGTTTAATAGAAGGAAAGAGGTCTGAATGAAAGAATTTACGCACACAAGATTAGACAACAGGCAATTCACAGAAGATGATATAAAAGGGTTTATCAAAGACTACAATATCAAATTCATTAAATTACAGTTCGTTGATATTAACGGACAGGTAAAAAATATGACCATTCCTTCCCAGCATATAGAAAAAGCTTTGAATAACGAAATTATGCTTGACGGCTCATCAATTAAAGGATTTAGAAGCATTGAAACATCTGATATGTTTTTCCATCCAGATAAGAACTCATTCCAAATTCTGCCCTGGAGAGGACATGACGGAATAAATTCAGCAAGATTAATATGCGACATTTACAATGCTGATGGAACACCATTTGAAGGCTGCCCGAGATGCAACCTTAAAAGAATAATGAAAGAAGCTGAAAAAATGGGCTTTTCCATGAATATAGGGCCGGAAGCGGAATTTTTCTTATTCTCTAAGGATAAAGACGGCAACGTTACAACTACAACACAGGATAGTGCCGGATATTACGATGTAGGCCCCGAAGATTTGGGCGAAGATGTCAGATCTGATATTGTTCTAACCTTACAGGAAATGGGATTTGACATTGAAGCATCACACCATGAAGTTGCAGACGGACAGCATGAAGTAGATTTCAGATACACTGATATTTTAAGCGCCGCAGATAATGTTGCGACATTCAAAATTGCAGTAAAAGCAATTGCTGCAAAACACAATCTTCATGCAACATTTATGCCAAAGCCTATTTACGGTATAAACGGCTCTGGAATGCATTGTAATGTTTCATTATTCAAAGACGGGAAAAATGCTTTTTATGATGAAAAAGCAGATTACCAGCTTTCAGATGTTGCGAAATACGCTATCGGCGGGATGCTAAAACATGTAAAAAGTATTACTGCGATATTAAATCCTACGGTAAACAGCTTTAAACGTCTTGTTCCGGGGTATGAGGCTCCTGTATATCTTGCGTGGTCACTGGCAAACAGAAGTGCGCTTTTAAGAGTTCCGGCTAAACGCGGAAGCTCAACACGTGTAGAACTTCGCTCTCCTGATCCTGCCTGCAATCCTTATCTTGCATTTGCGGCTATTTTGGAAGCCTGTCTGGATGGTGTTAGAAATAAAATAGACCCGCCTGCGCCTGTTGAAAGCAACATTTACAAATTAACAAGCAAAGAACGTAAAAAACAGCGTATTGATTCGCTCCCCGGGAGTTTGGCAGAAGCCCTTGATTATTTTGACAAATCTCTTGTATCACGTGCAGCACTTGGGGAACACATATTTAATGAATTTTTATCTGCAAAGAAAAAAGAATGGGATTCATTCAGAACGTATGTTTCACAGTGGGAAATCGACAGATACCTTGAAAGATATTAAAAAAAAGGCTCCTAAATGGAGCCTTTTTTAACGTTTAATAATTCATCGCCCAACACTTATAAATTGGTTTGACTTCCAAGCTATCTTTTTTACCGTCTATTACTTAATTAACGCTTGAACCTCTTTGAATTTAGGATTTGTAGCACCTTTTAACCATTCAAACAATGCAATTTCAACACATGAAATCTTAACTCCGTTTGCAGTCATTGCATCTATTCCCTGTTTAAATTCATACTTATTACGGCTTGCACAGGCATCTTTTATAACATATACGTCAAATCCGGCTTCAACAAGCGCTGATGCAGTCTGGTGTACACAAATATGGGTTTCTATTCCAAAAATTACTATCTGTTTTTTCCCGTAAGATTTTATTTTATTAAGCATACCGTTTTCAAGCAAAGCATTAAAATATGTTTTTTCCACAATCTGACTGTTATCAGGCAATGCGTCCTTTAAAGCATCTACGGTGTGTCCGAGTCCTTTAGGGTATTGCTCTGTTAATATTACAGGAATATTAAGTAATTTTGCCGCACTCGCAACTTTTATTGCGTTCTTGACAATTATATCTTTATTTAAAGCTGCAACCAATCTTTCCTGAATATCTATAATTAATACCAAACTATTCTCTGCAGATAATGTATTCATTATGCCTCCTTTAACTTTAAACGCAGGTATATTTAAATTCTTTTATAAAATCCTCTACAATACTAATTAATTCTTTCTGGCTTATTTTAGTCAATGAAAGCTGTATTTCTTTATTCTCGGGACTGTCTAAACCGTCATGAACAATATATATCATAATTTTAGCAAATCCGGGATAAACTATACGCAGCGTACTGTTCCTATTTTTATTTTTCAAATGGAAAACACACTGCTCTGAACCTGTGTACTGCTCAATCTCTGTTTCAAAAAGTTTTTCCTCCCAGGCTTTTTGCAATCTATAAAATACAGGAGTAATAACTTTTTCCATCTTTGTGTTGAAAATTTGTCTGAATAATTTATAATTCTTTGGATGCTCATATTCATCACCAAGCCAGTCTGCAAGAGAATCGCCTTTTTCTTCTGCAGCTATATATTGAACACCGGTGGAAGAAGCTTCTGATACAGCCTGTAAGGCTGATGCTTCCATTTCTTCAAATGTTTTATGAGCTATAGAACAAATTCCTGCACACAGCTTAAATTCATTTCCATAATTTTCTTCGATCTTATTTATAACAGTAATAGCTCCGTTTAAAGAAGTTTTTGGAAGAAGCAGATAAAACTTTGCCCCTTTACCTAGCACAGCAATATCTGAATAACGTATTGAAGCCTTTATTGCCTTTGCCATTTTTTCAGAAGAAAATATATTTTTACTCTCATCTGACGGACCCAAAACTACAAAATAACCATCATCAATCAAGTTATCGTCAATTTCATTTTCGATTGCCTGCTTTGCATAAGCATAATTATACAAACCTGTCAAATCATCAATAACATTCAACTGTTCCAAAATTTTACTGTTTCTTAGAGATGCAATTTTTACGGAGTTATGTTTAATATTATTAACTATTCTTATAACAAATTCAAAATCGTCATCACTTGAAATTACAAAATCGTCTATACCTAAATCATATGCTGTAAGAATAACATCTTTATTATATGCATTTGCAATTAACACAATGCACAAATTCTTATTTATACGCAGTTTTTTTATTAAATCAAATGTAACATCCGCTGATTGGTTTTCATGGACTAAAACAATTTCCGGATTAGATAATTCAAAAGTATTCACGGCATCCTGATAATCTGACAGCAAAATAAAATCATTATCCCGCAAAAATATTAATTTTGATTTTAATACTTTTGAAAAATTTTCATCATCCGATATTAAAAGAATATTGTTTTTGTTATCCATTGCAGTCTATACCTGAAGATGTTTCTTAATACAAAGGAAGCTCCCGCCTGCCCCGAACAAAACCGCCATTGTAAACATTACAGCAATTACAAAATTCTGTGCATGCAAAGGTGTTGGCACCATAAAAAACTGGTGCATATGGTTTAAACCGTTTTGAACAAAATTCAAAGGCAGCAAGGCTATAATTGCACCGGAAAAACCGTAAAAAGCCCCCTGCATAATAAGCGGGAATCTTATATACCAGTTTGAGACCCCCATCAGTCTCATAATTTCAATTTCTTCCTTCCGAGATTGAATTACAAGCTGAATAGTATTATTTATAATTGTAATTGTTAATATTGCCATTATAATAACCACAAATACGGTAATCATATTAACTATATGGTTTAATGCTTCTATCTTTTTTGCAAGATCCTGAGCATAACTCATATCCTCAACCGAAGTTAGCTGTTTTACATTCTTGAAAACTTCTTCGATATTTTCAGGCTTATCAACTTTAACATGTAAAGTATCCGGCAAAGGATTTTCAATATCCGGCAAATCCATTTCGCGTTTCAAATTTGCCCATGATGAAGCCTTTGGAATAATCGTAACATTTTCAACATGCGCAAACTCTTTTACTCTGTTTTTCACAATATTTGCATCAGCATTTTCTTTTAAATAAACAGAAATCTCAAGAACATTTCCAAGTTCTTTAGCAAACGATGAAATTGAAAGAGCAGAACGGAAAAATGAGCCGAAAATAGTTAAAATTGCAGCCATAGTCGTAATAATGACAAGATTTACTATCCCTGTCCTGCTGATATCCTGAATTGTCTGTTTGGTCAGTCTGTATAATATTCTTAATTCACACAGCCAATCTTTTGGAATATGTTTTTTTACTCTTTTTTTTATTCTTGTTTTTGAACTATTCATATGTACCTGCTTGTATATCCCTTACAATTTCACCGTTGTCAAGTGTTATAACTCTTTTTCTGAAATAATCTACCATTGCATTATCATGAGTAGAAACAATAACCGTAATTCCTCTCTGGTTAATCTGATCAAGAATTTGCATAATCTCCATTGAATTTTTCGGATCAAGATTTCCGGTAGGCTCATCTGCTATTAATAACGGCGGTCCGTTAACAATAGCGCGCGCAATACCGACTCTTTGCTGTTCGCCTCCTGATAATTCTGCCGGAGTAACATTCATTTTGTCGTATAAACCAACTATTTTTAAAGCTCCGGAAACACGTGCATTAATTTCTTTTGAACTGATTCCGAGCGTTCTTATTACATAAGCTACATTATCATACACACTCATATTTTGCAGAAGTTTATAATCCTGAAATACAATTCCCATACATCTTCTCAAATTAGGCACTTTCTCATTTGAAAGATTAGCGATATTTATTCCGCCAATAGTAACAGTACCGCTTGTTGGACGTTCTTCATTATATAAAAGCTTCATTAATGTTGACTTTCCGGCACCGGATGCACCGACAATAAATACAAATTCCCCTGACATTATATCAAGGTTAATATTTTTAAGTGCATAGTTGTCGTTTTTGTACTTTTTAGTAACTGATCTGAATTGAATCATAATTTATCCTTATCTTAGATTTTACGCAAGATATACGTAAAAATAAATTTATTTTACGAGACGATATTTATCAACATATCGTTTAATCGTTACGGCAAGCTTTTCAGCATTTAATCCGTAATAATCCAGCAATAATTCCCATTTTCCGCTCTGCCCGAAGGTATCATTTATTCCTACCCTGTGAACAGGAACAGGATAATATTCTGAAAGCACTTCACAGACAGCACTTCCAAGACCGCCTATTATAGAATGGTTTTCCACTGTAATAACAAATTTTGTTTTCTTTACATTCTCTATAATTCCTGTAACATCAAAAGGTTTTACAACAGGAGCATGAATTATTTGTACGGAATACCCTTCTTTTTTAAGAGCTTCACAGGCAGCAATAACTTCCGCCAGAGTTTCTCCGTTTGTAATAACCGAAACATCACTGCCTTCTTCAATAACATTGACTTTACAAAAATCAAATTCATAATTTTCGTCGAAAATATCACAGACATTAGTTCGCGGAATTCTTATATACATCGGTCCGTAATTTTCAGCCGCAAACTTTATCACCTGCCTGCACTCCGCGCAATCTGCCGGAACAATAACAGACATGTTAGGAATACTTCTCATTAAAGAAACATCTTCCAGTGACTGATGGCTT
>CALURE010000089.1 GCA_944323095.1 Candidatus Gastranaerophilales bacterium | reverse complement strand
GAACTTGTTTTAGTTTATTCAACTTGTCCCTCGCACCTTTTTTGCTTGATAAACTTTCCTTTCTTTTACCGCTTACACCTGCATTTAAGACGCTTATTTGTGTTATCGTTTTATTAGTCACTCTGGTCGTTATGTCATTCTGAACTTGTTTCAGAATATTTGTCCCACACCTTCTTTCCTTTCTTTTTAGTATTAGAATGTTTTTTTAAAGTTTTCCAATGCTAATTTTAGCTGCTCCTTATCAGCATCTTCAAGCTTTGCTCCATCATTTAATCTAAGAGAAAGCTCTGACATATTTGAATTTAGATAGACGAACCATTCTTTTTTGAACCTGTTAATTTCTGTATTAGGTACATCATCAAGAAGCCCTTCGTTTGCGGCAAACAAAATTGTTACCTGCTCTGCAACACTCAAAGGATTGTATTGTGGCTGCTTTAACACTTCTGTAAGTTTTTCACCTCTGAGAAGCTGATTTTTTGTTGCCTGATCGAGGTCAGATGCGAATTGCGCAAAAGCTTCCAGCTCTCTAAACTGTGCCAGATCAAGTCTTAATTTCCCTGCGACCTGTTTAATACCTTTAGTTTGTGCCGCACCGCCGACACGTGATACTGAAATACCTGCGTTGATAGCCGGTCTCACACCTGAATTAAACAAATTTGATTCAAGGAAAATCTGTCCGTCGGTAATAGAAATTACGTTAGTCGGGATGTATGCTGAAACATCACCGGCCTGAGTTTCAATAATAGGGAGTGCCGTAATGCTTCCACCGCCAAGTTCGTCATTCAATTTTACCGCACGTTCAAGAAGTCTTGAGTGAAGGTAGAATACATCACCGGGGTAAGCTTCACGTCCGGGCGGTCTTTTAAGAAGCAAACTCATTGCACGGTATGCTTGAGCGTGTTTTGACAGGTCATCATAGATTATTAGCACATCTTTGCCCTGTTCCATAAATTCTTCACCTATTGCAACTCCTGCAAACGGTGCAATATACTGCAGCGGTGCAGCTTCATTTGCTGTTGCCGAAACTATGATTGAATATTCCATTGCTCCGTGTTCTTCCAGTGTTTTAGCTAACTGTGCAACAGTTGAAGCTTTTTGACCGATTGCAACATAAATACATATTACGTTCTGGCCTTTCTGGTTAATTATTGTATCGATAGCGATAGCAGTTTTTCCGGTCTGTCTGTCACCGATAATAAGTTCACGCTGGCCTCTGCCTATAGGAGTTAAGGCATCTATTGCCGTTAAACCTGTTTGCAGCGGCTGATGAACAGATTTTCTTGCAACAATACCCGGTGCAACTCTTTCAATCGGACGGGTTTTGGTGTATTCAATATCACCCTTGCCGTCGATAGCCTTTCCCGTCGGGTCTATAATTCTTCCTATCAACCCGTCTCCAACAGGTACAGATGCAATTCTCCCGGTTGTTTTTACCGTCATACCTTCTTTTATCTGGGTATATTCACCTAAAATTACAACACCGACATTGTCTTCTTCCAAATTCATTGTAATTCCAAGTGTGTCTTTGCCGTCGTCAAATGTAACAAGTTCACTTGACATTGCATTTCTAAGACCGTATATTCTTGCAATGCCGTCGCCGACTTCTATAACTGTTCCTGTATTAGACACTTCTGTCTGTACATCATAATTTTCAATTTTACTTTTAATTATTGAACTAATTTCATCAGGTTGTATAAGTGCCATAATTTCCCCTTTATATTATATTTTTACTTAAACTTTCCAATTTATTTTTCAGGCTTGAATCAATAACATCGTCATTAATTTTAACAACAAGCCCTCCGATAATATCAGTATTAATCTGCCATTCAGCCGTTATATTTTTATTAAGTCTGTGCTGTAGTTTTTCTATTATGCGTTTTTTATGTTCATCATTCAAAGCTATTGCCGATGTAACTTCAACGCGCTGCATATTGTTAATTTTATCAACTTCATTGCTGAATGCTGCAATAATACCGTCAAATTCTTTAAATCTTTTCTTTTCTATTAAAATTTTTAAAAATTCGATGATTTTTGAATTAATTCTGCCGTTAAAAATTTCATCAATTATTGAAAATTTGTTCTCATTAGACACAGCCGGATTATCCAGTATCATCTCCAATTCTATAGAATTTTTGCAGACATCTTTTATAAATGAAAGATTGTTCAGAATTTCTTCATAAGGCATGGTTTTATCCTGCCCCAGTTGAACCAGAGCATCTGCATAATTTTTAGCTGTTAAAGAGATTTGTATATTTTTCATTTTGTTTTATCCTAATTCTTCAATACTTTGATTGATAAATTTTTCATGCATTTCGGGATGTTCCTTTAAAACAGATATTATGTGGTTTTTTGCAAGTTCCGAAGATGCTGCGGCTGTTTTTGAGGTTAAACTTGAAGATATTTTCTTTTCTTCAGTTTCAATTATTTTTGTGACGTTGCTTTCTATTTGCTGAATTTTATTTTCAGTCTGACTGATAACACTTCTTGCAACATCTTGTGCATGTTTTTTTGCATTTTTCAGTTTTTGTGATATTTCTGAATCTAGATTTTCTACGGATTTTTCAGCAGATAAAAGAATATTTTTTGCTGTTTCCTTTTCTTCATCTGCTTTTTTTATAGAATTAATTATACTGCTTTTGAAATTTTCAAGACTTCCTGCTATATCAAATTTCTTTACAATCCAATAAAGTATTGCAAGCATTACCAGAAAGTTGAATGTGTTACTTTTTACAAGTGTATCCCATATGTGTATAATTGTATTCATTTAAGCACCTTATTTATAAGCTCATAATCAATATTTTCGATTTCCGTATTATCTCCTAAAATTTTAAATGAGATTGTTTCAGCTAAAGTTTTTACATTATTTTTTAAAGCATCAGCGATTTGCTGTTTCTCTGAGAGAAGCTCTTTTTTCGCAGATTCTATTTTTTTTGCGGAGTCTGTTTTAGCGTTATCTGTTTTTGTTTTGGCTTCTTCGTTCGCCTGATTAACTCTGTCTGAAACTATTTTTTTTGCTTCAAACAGAGTTTCATTCAGACGTTTGTCTTTTTCATCAAGAAGCTTTTGAGCTTTGTCTTTAGAATTTTTTGCATCATCATATCTGTCATTAATGTATTTTTCTCTTTCATTAATAACTTTGAATATAGGTTTATAAAATATAGCATTCATAATAATTATGAAAACTATAAAACTTATCATTGATACTAAAAATGTTGCATTAAATTCTAACATTGTGTTTCCTTACTATTTTATGAAAATTAATAACATAGCTACAAGCAGTGCATAAATTGCGGTTGCTTCTGCAAGACCTGCACCGATAATAAAGTTTTTAAAAGCCTCATCTTTAATTTCCGGTTGTCTTGCAATTGCATCAAGTACACCTTTTGTTGCAATACCCAGGCCTAAACCTCCGCCGATTGCACCAAAACCGATTGCAATACCTGCGCCTAATTTTGCTAAATCCAAACCTGCTAATTGTTCAATTGCCATAATTTTTTCTCCTTTTTTATATTAATTATTCTTCTTTTATTGCCATTGATATATAAGTTGTTGATAAAAGTGTAAAAACAAGTGCCTGAATAAGCGCTACGAAAAGTTCAAACAGCATGAACGGAAGCGGTAAAAAGTACGCAGCCATTCCAAGTATTGTAAATACGAGAACTTCTCCTGCAAAAATATTCGCAAAAAGTCGTAAAGCTAGAGAAAATGGTCTTACAAAAAGTTCAAGCGTATCAACAAGCGTAATTATAATTCCGTCAATACTGAATCCGTGAACAAAAAAGTGGAATCCCTTTTTCTTCACACCGTAATATATGTAATAGAGTGATACTACAATCGCCATTGCTGCTGTCATGTTAATATCATTATTTGGAGATGCAAGTTCTCCTGTTTTTAAATGTATTAAATGCCAGGGAAGCTGGCCTACGAGGTTTGCTGTCAATATAAACATGAAAAGTGTTAAAATGAGCGGTAAGTGCCTTTTAGCTTCAGTTTCGCCCATGCTTGCTTTTGTTATGTTTGCAAAGTATTTTACAATTCCTTCACTGACAATTTGCAATTTTGTAGGGAATATTGAGGTTTTTCTGGTTGTGAAAAGTGCCAGAATTATCAACAATATCATAGTGAGCCACATTGTAATTAAAGTATCCATATTAAGGGATAAAACATGACCTGCTATATTTAATTTGTAAACCCAATGTTCCATATTATACTCTCCCTTATGAACTTATTGTAACTCGTAAAAAAAAAATCGCAAATTTTTTTTATTTAAAGTAAAATAAATCTTGTATCAAGGCATTTAAGAGTATTATGGATAAAATTCTGCTGCGTGAAATTGATTCTACAAATTCTTATGCAAAAAAGAACATGGAAATTTTGCATGACAGAACTGTTATTCTGGCTGAAGTTCAGACTGCAGGCAGAGGCAGATTAAACAGAGTTTGGGTAAATCTGGGAAAAGGTAATTTATTTTTATCTTTTTTGTTAAAGCCGCCTGTTGCCGTACGTGAACATTATACCAATTTAACCCAGTATTTATCTGTAGTGTTAACCGATGTTTTGGCCGATTATGGAATTGAAGCAAAGATTAAATGGCCAAATGATGTCCTTATAAAAGACGGTAAAATTGCAGGTATATTGTCGGAATCTGTTTTTAAAGGGACTAAATTTAAGGGGCTCGTGTTAGGTGTCGGTGTAAATCTAAATGCTTCTAAAAATATGCTTTCTCTTGTAACCGATAAAAAAATCACTTCGCTGAACCTTGAAACAGGAAATAAGATTGATTGCAATCATTTCGCTGATAAATTAGTTGAGAGATTTTTCCGTACATACGATAATTTTTTGAATTCAGGTTTTTCATTTATTAAATCAGCCTATTGTTCAAGACTATCTAATCTGGGGTGTGAAATAGAGATTAATGTAAATGGCCAGAATATGAAAGGAATATTTAAATCTGTTACAGATAAAGGTGAGCTTGAGCTTTTGCATGACGGGCAGATAAGTATTTTAAGAATTGGTGATATTTTGTAAAATCCTCCAATTTTATAATGTAATGTCTATATTTTCGCCTATTTTTTCGATAATTGGTTTTACAAGTTCGTTGAGCTGCTGTTTTTTAATGTCAGGATTTTGTTTTAATATATTTTTAATTTGATTTGTTGCTTCATTAATTTCCGGATATTTGGCAGTTATTTTGGCCCCTATATTTTCAGCCATATATTTAAAACCTCTGTGTCCGGTTCCTTTAAATGGTTTATCGTACAGCGTAAGTATGACTTTTTTAGGTCCTTCTATGCCACTGCTTTGAATTATTTTTTGAGTTGTAACTTCTAAGACATTTACTGTTTTTAATTTATGACCGAAATTAATATTATTTTGTGCATTGTTACAATATAACATTAATTTTATCTCCCATTTCTTTTATTACTTCATGGATTTTTTGCGGCCGTTCTTCTCTCGGCAAATTTTTAACTGCTTTCGCAATTATTTCTAAATTTTCATTCTTGTTAATAAGCATTTTTCCTGAACTTATTACGTAAAGATCATATGCAAGAGGTGTTTTAACAATACTATCCAGAATTTCTTTTTTTATTTTAAAAATTCTTTTTATTGTGTTAAGCATGGAGTTTAGATTTTCATCAGTTTTTGTTTGCGGTATGCCTGTAATACACTCCATTACATCTTTGGAAGGCAGCGTTAATTTTCTTTGAAAAGCAGGTGCATTTGACATTTGTGATAGGGATATCTGCATATTTGTTTCCTTTCATTTATTATTTTTTAAACCCCTGAAAAAATAAATTTGCTACTTTAATTAAATTGTTATAAAATTTATTACGAGGGGGAATTATGAAAACAATTGCAATTTTAGGATCAGGTGAAGCGTGTGTATTGTCTGCTATTTTAGAATATTTTAAAGATAAAAATGTTAAAATACACTGTTTTTCAGATAATCTAAAATCAGATTTTTTCGCATCTGCAGACAAATCAGGCTCTGGCTGTAAATATTTACCGTATGAAGAAACTGCTGAAATTTTTGATGTTTCAAATTTTGATTTAATTGTTTTAGCTGATTATGCGCATGACCTGTCAGGAGAAATTTTAAATTCAGGCAGGTTTATAAATATTCATCCTTCGCTTCTGCCAGCTTTTAAGGGGAAAGATGCAATTTCACGTGCGTTTGCATCAGGAGTCAAAGTATCGGGTGTGACTGTTCAAATGCTTTCTACGGAACCTGACGGCGGAAAAATTATTGCCCAGTATCCTGTGTTAATAGGTAATTTAATGCACTTTGATGAATTCAAAAATACGATATATGAGCTGGAGAGAGCTTTATATCCCATAGTAATCGAAAAAGTTTTAAAAGATGAGGTTTTTGATTTTCATGATTTGTTAAGTGCTGGTTGTTCTGGTTGTTGTAAAATTATTTAATATATGTGCATGACTTTTAAAAATGTTATAT
>CALURE010000088.1 GCA_944323095.1 Candidatus Gastranaerophilales bacterium | reverse complement strand
AGAGGGGCGGGGTGAGGGATGATTTTTATCTTCTTGACTTATCATTGTCACCCACCCCTTTACTTCCCCTCCCCTCAAGGGAGGGGAAGTCTTTTTAGTCCTCTCGCCCCGTTGGGGAGAGAGCTAGAGAGGGGTTGATTAGAAGATAGGAGGGTAGGAGAATTAGAGGATAAGCTTTTTAATGTAAATAGCTTACCTTCATATCTTCTTAGCTTCTTACCATCTAAATTGCTTGTTCTCCTGACTTCTTTATTATTCTTCAATTATATCCTGAGGAAGTTCAGGCAAATCTTTTGAATAAGTACATCCCAGTTTTTCAAGCTTTGCAATTTGATTTATTATATTACCTGTACCGTTAAGCTTTTTGAGAGAATTATTCAAGCTGTCTCTTATTTTCAAAAGTTCGGATAAAAGTGCCGCAAATTTATCATGAACGCTTGAACAGAGCCTTGCCATTTCAAGAACATTTTTATTTTGCCTGTCTACAATATGGAATGCATTAATGATTTTTAAAGCCGCAAGCAAAGTTGATGGAGATACCGGCATTACCTTATTTTTCCATGCGTAATCCCATAGAGCACAGTCATCGCAAAACATCATAGAATAACAGCTTTCTATTGGAATAAACATCAACACATAATCAGGCGAAGCTTCCTCTATTGAATAATCCCTTTTAGCAAGCCCTGTAATATGAGCTTTTGTAGAATCAATAAACTGTCTTAAATGAATTTGTTTTTCATCATCACTCTGAGCATTTACAAAACCGTCCCAGGCTGCAAAAGATGTTTTACTGTCAATATAAACACACCTGTTGTCAGGCAAAAATACAGTTGCATCCGGTCTGCCTTCTGCTGTACCCTGTTGAATTTTATATTCTTCATCTTTTCTCAGTCCTGAACTTTCCAGAACTTTTTCAAGAACAATTTCACCCCATCTTCCTGATGCTCTGTTATCAGATTTCATTACATTTACAAGAGAATTTGCATCATGAGAAATTTTATTTCCTGTTTCAAGAAAACTTTTTATATTCATATCAAAACGCGTAAAATTTTCTGTCTCAGCTTTAAAATTTTCCTCAGCTTTTTTCTCAAAATCTTCTATTTTTTCTTTAAATCGCTTAAAAAATTCTTCCAGCTTTTCACGGTTTTGCAGCGACAACTCCGATGAGCTTTCTTTAAATAACTTATTTGCGGTATTTTCAAAATAAAGCTTCATCTGCTCAAGCATTAAGTCCTGAGAAACTTTATTATTTTTATTTATAACTTTAAACGGAATAAATACGCACAAAGCACCGATTAAAAAACCAACTAAAAATATTAATATATCCATTTATTTTACCTCTCAATGTTTTAATTATACCACAATAAGATTACTCTAAAAAGATTAGTCGAATAAAAAAATCAATCATGCGGCCATACTGACAAAAGCATGGTTTAGAGCATGATTGAGGGGATATCTCAATCTAAAGATGTAAGACAAATTCTCAAACCCTCATACAGACAATATCAATCAGGGCATGGATGAAAACAACCATCTAAAAGTTGTAGTATTTATAGTGTAGAGGGTAACTTATTAAAACAGGGAGATAAATATGAGAGAATTTAAAAGGAAATCAAGAGTCCTGCTTATAGATGACAATGCGGATCATTTAAGAGGGGTAAAAGAATTAGTAACGCTTGAAAGCAGCTATGATGTTGTTGGTGCTACAACAAGCGCTAATATAGGGATTAATCTTGCAAAAAAATATCGCCCTGATATTATTCTTATGGATATTAACATGCCGGAAAAAGACGGCCTGCAAGCTATTCAGGAAATCGAAAAACTTGATATGGATATAAAAGTAATTGCTTTAAGCGGATATGATGATTCTGATTTAATCTTCAGAGCAATGAAACTCGGTGCTAAAGGTTATATATTAAAAACAATGGCTTCTGCCCAGCTTATTTATGCAATGGATGAAGTTGCATCAGGAAAAGTTTATTTACCGACAGCTTTAACATCAAGATTTTTCGAATACTTTCAAAGTTCATTCAAAGAAGACGCAAACAAATCTGCAGAAGAAAATCTTCTCTCATATTTAACGGCACGCGAAGAAGAAGTTCTTGATCTTCTCACACAGGGTAATAACTACAAGGGTATTGCAGGAAAACTTTTTATCTCGGAAACTACTGTTAAAACCCATGTAAATAATATTTTCCAAAAATTACAGGTAAACGACAGAACTCAAGCTGTATTGTATGCACTTAACAACGGTTTTGCAAACAGAAGACACCACAGAGCAGCTGTTTAACTTAAGGCTTTATGTATTTATGAAAAAAAGGTTCTGCCCCATCAAGAGCAGAACCTTTAACGTTTAAAAAGAGGATAAAATGAATAACACAAACTTAGTTTACGAGCAATCAAGATGCGTTGCGCATGAAATTAGAAACCATCTCTCTATTTGCGAAATTTATACACAGATAATTAAAAAAAATCTTGAAGAAGAAGGAATAGAAAATAATTCAGTAAATAACGCACTTAATTGTATAAGCAAGTCAATTAAAATAATGTGTAATTCTCTCTTAGATTTAAAATCATTAAACAACATCTCACGGACAGTTTGTGATGCCAGAAGCATAATTGAAGAAGGTATAAAATTATCTGCAGTTTACATTCACGACAAAGATATAAAAATAACAGATAACATCAATACCACAGCAGAAGTTTATATTGACGAAAACAAATTTTTAGCCTGTATAGTTAACATCATAAAAAATGCAATCGAAGCTATAGACACAAAAGGAGAAATAAAAATCTCACTGAAAAAAGATAATCAAAATGTTTATATAAAAATTTCAAACAACGGCGAGCCGATATCAAAAGAAAAACAGCAGTCCATATTTGAAGAAGGTTACACAACAAAACCGACAGGAAGCGGACTCGGGCTTCATATATGCGCAGATAACCTTAAAGCACAGAATGCAATTCTCAGGTTAAATAAATCCACACCGGAAATAACTGAATTTGAAATAATTTTACCTATTTACAAAAATTAATATATTAAGCAAAAAAATGATATCTCTGTTTTTAATATATATAAGGGAAAATAAAAACAGGGAAAAATATGGATTTTTTTAATTCACTCTCTCAAATAGCAAAAAACAAAGATAATTTTAACAAATGGGAAGAACAACAACACCACGAAAAAACCAGACGCGAAGAATTATATAAAAGGCATCAGTATTCAGATGAGGAACTTGCGCATGCAAAAGCTCTCGGCAAAAATATTATGGATGTCGTTGATATTATGGATAACCATTCCGAAAGCGTTGCTGAAAATGTTGAAACAGCCCTTGAACCTATTGTTGCTGGAATTCCAATGCTAACAGCATTCGGCAGTCTTGGAGCGTATATCAAATTTGTATTGACTCCAACCGCGAAAAAAATATATGCTGTTGAGGAAAAACTTGTAGATAAGGAAGAAGCTAAAAAACTTTGCGAAAAAATAACAAAATTTAACGAACAAAACGGTAAGAAAAATCCATATTTCAGTCAATGGTACCTAACCTCTGAAAACAGGATAAAAAAAATAAAAGATCCTCAGCTTAAAACTGAAGCGATGAAAATTTACAAGCAGTTCAGACAGGAAACGGCTAAATTCAGACACACCCGTCAAATGGGAGCATATGGCGCCATTGCAGCATTTTTGCTTTCATTTATCGGTGCAAATATTTATGCGGCAAAACTTCAGGTAGACAGTTCAAAAATTGCCCGCTATCAGGCAAGAGAAGCATTGAAAGATCCAAAAGCCTTTGTTGATTATACACCTGAACAAATTGAAAAAGCTAAACAGGAAATTGCAGATCACCCTGAATTAAAGAAAAAATCAAGAAAAGAAAAACTTAATACAGGAATGATACCTAGTATTATAAACCTTTTTAAAGACAGAAAGGCTTACAAAAATGCCATTAAAAATGATACAGACGAATCAAAAATTGTAACACGCGAATTAACACCGGAAGAACTTATACAGGCTGAAAAAGACAAAGAAGTTCTCCAAAGAACAGTCAGACTCATAAATAACGAAGCAGAAAAATATTCACGGGATATGGAAGTTGCATCTCAAGTTCTAATAAACGGCACACCGTTTCTTGGCGCCGGAGTTGGGCTTCTTGTAAGCGCAATTATGAATAAAACAGGCGCTCTTAAAAAGATTGTAGGAAATTACGTAAATAAAAACGGCTCCGAAAAAACTAAAACATTATATAAAGAATTTAGCGAACTTAAAGAAAATGCCCCTGGCTATCATGTAAAATGGAAAAATCTGTTTACATCTATGATGGAGGATGTTGACAAAATTCCGGCGCAAGGAGCAGAAATCGTGTCTAGAAAACCTAAAAATCTAATGAAGAAGTTTAAAAATATTCTTACTTCTCTAACAGCCCACAAATGGGGGAGAAAAGGCATTATAGGTTTTGCGGGATCAGTTGTTACAGGCTTTGCAGGTTTACTAATAGGGCTGAAACTTCAAAAATCAGCATCAAGAGCCGGCAGATATACCGCAAAACGCGAACTAGAAAAAGACCCCAGAAACTTTATCGGCTATACCCAAGAAGAGTACGAAGAAGTTAAAGATGTTAAAAATCCGCAAAAACCCGGCTCAAAAATAAAAGAATACGCAATGTTTATCCCGACTGTAATTAAACAGTATTATGCGTACGAAAAATATAAAAATAACGAATTAAAAGAAAATAAACTTCTGCAGGAACAGCTCCAAAAACAGGATGTAACAGAAGAACAACTGCGTGATGCAAAAAATCTGCAGAAGAAATTATTTAACACATTTGAAAAAGTTGATGACAACTCACAAACCTACTCGGAATCAATGGAAGCAGCAGTTGACATTGCACAGCCTATGGTTGTCTACGGCGGGCTGCTGACAATGATTTCACCGTTTATTTATATAGGTGCACAAATTAAAAAAGGAAAAATATCAGGCGCAAAAGTACTTGATAAAGTCACAGGATTTTTCAGCAAATCAAGCGAAAAATTAAAAAGCAAGTGGTTTAAAAAATATTTAAGTAATGTAGAAAAAAATATTCCGCATAAAGTACAGGGCACAAATGCTACATATAAACCGGCAGCGGTTTTGATGCAAGGTATTGATTTTCAAAAAGATTCAGTATCACAAATTGTATCTAAAGCCTTCAAAAATTTACGAAATTCAACAACAGAACTGCGTAAATTACCTGAAACAGAACAAAATCACCAGCTATACAATTTCAGAGAAACATTAAAATCATATTTAATCCTGAAAGACAAAAATATGGCAGAAAAAATAGATAAAATTCTTGAAAAAATAAACTGGACAGATGCCGATACACGTGCTGACATGCTTGATATCTTATTAAATCCGCAAGCCATAAAAAATATGCCTAAAGAAAATTATGATAAAGCATACAAACAGCTTCGATATATAATAGAACAATCAACAGGAAGTAAAAAAATTGAAACTTTCTATTCCTCAATTCACGAAATTTTAAAAGATATACCTTTTGATGACATAGAAAAAGAAATCTCAAAATTATATGATGAAATTCCGCAATTAAAAGATTTTATCTCTAAAAATAAAACAGACTGCGCCATTAAAACATTAAAAGAAGCTATTAAAGAACCTGATAAATCAATGTTTGAATATAATATTAATAATATGATAGATAATCTGTTCTCACAGAAACATCTAACAGAAGCAGTTGCAACAATTGAAAAACTTTCAAACACAATAAAGAATTTCCCGGAAATGTTCAATCGAAATCCTGCATTGAAAGGAATTTTAGGGATGCTGAAATCACAAACCATTCCGGTAAATAATAATATTCTTGTTGAATTAAAAAAATTAAATATAGATATTAAGCCCGTAAACGGTCAAATTACTATAGGGGAAGCACTAACAGCAGCAGTCAAAGCAAAAGATAAAGTTAAAGCATTTACAATAAGAGATTTATACAAAAATATGCCGGAACAATTCCGCGATCCGAAAAAATCTCTAAAATCTTTTAAAGCACATATTGAAAAACTTACTGATGAAGAATTTGCACAACAAATGGAAAATATCGGTTTCAGCAGTATGAATAAAGAAACAATGCTTAAAATTCTTCCGAAAGTTGAAAAAATTCTCGATAACATTCCGAAAGAAGAAATCCAAAAAATCTGGACAACATTAATTAAAGAATTTAATGAACATCCGGATGAATTTATAAAGCTTGTAAAAACAGGCAAAATCGCCAATATTCTGATGACTCCTGGCTTGAAAAAGGCATTAGCGGCAGTCGGTATATCATGGACAGTATTCACTCTTGCAATAACTTATGCAATAGAATCATGGCTTGCCGATATGCAATTGAAAGCCGGACGTTTAGGAGTTATGAAAGCAATTGAATCGCTTGAAGATCCCAGATACTACGCAAATGTAGAGCCGGCTGAA
>CALURE010000087.1 GCA_944323095.1 Candidatus Gastranaerophilales bacterium | reverse complement strand
AAATTACAATAAATGCAAATTCTTTGATAAATGTATTGAATGCGTTGGCGAATAACCAAAAAATTATTGTCCCTGATAGAAATGAAAAATTTAACCCGATTACGATTACTAAAAAAATAAAAATCACACAGCCGTCACGAAATGATAATATTTTAATTTTGAACGCAAAAGAATATGGTACTCCTGAACCAAATCCATATCTTGTAAATGCTATAGTAAAAAGTTTTTACTACCATAAGCAAATACAATCAGGCAAAACTATTGAAGATTTACAAACAGAAGAAGGCTTAAAAGATTCAAAATACATCCGAAACATCCTAAATCTAAAATACATTTCCCCTGAATTAACCGAACAAATTTTAACAGGAACTCAAACCGAAAGCTTGAGTTTACAAGGATTATTTAAAATGAATTAAAATTTTAAGATTTGTAATTTTTATATTAGCCATGTGTCTATATTTAATAGACAATTGAAATAATTCAATATATAATTAACAAAATTAAAAGGAGTAATTTATGGCTATTGGACTTATGGCTTATGCATTTAGAATAAAGGAAAGAAATTCAAATAGATATGTGAATTTGGATGATGTGGATAATACTGATATGATGAATTTTGTTCAAGAATTCT
Source organism: Candidatus Gastranaerophilales bacterium (assembly GCA_944323095.1). Lineage (GTDB taxonomy): Bacteria > Cyanobacteriota > Vampirovibrionia > Gastranaerophilales > Gastranaerophilaceae > Stercorousia. Next base: position 5,941 of record CALURE010000087.1, on the reverse strand, counting down.
TGGGTTCATGGACTAATAGATTTTTTACTAATTCTAACAGTATAAAGGCCTTTACTGTATTGTCAATTAACTCTGATACAAATAATAGACGAATTTCTGGGCAATTTTTATCTGGCGAAGGAGGGATTCCTGCTGAAATAAGAAATGTAAATAATATTAACCAGATTCGTTATAATAAGGAAGCAGAAGATTCTGAATGTATACCGTTATATTACTTATTTCATATCCCGGCTAATACTTTAGGAATCATTATTTTAGAAAGATTTCGACGTATTTCGGTAAAGCAAGTTTTAACAGATTTAATGAGACGACAATTTTTTGAAAATTTTCCAAACTTTACACTTGAAATAGAGCCTTTGCCTCAAAGAAGATTAATGGACATGTATTTAAGAGATGGAAGTGTTAAAAAAATTACTCTTTCAAGTTTTAATTCTCCTAATAATACTTTAGAGGAAAGATTTGCAAATGATAATAGAGATGTTGAAAATTTAGCTACTTACGAATTTACAATTCGAAGCCGAAGAAATCGTAATTTAAATATATTTCAAAGAGTATTATCTAATATTGCAAATGGAAATGCAAATATAGATGCTGTTAATAATTTAGTAGGATTACATGAGTTTGTAGCAACTGAAATTAATGCTACTTTTGATGTTAATGGAAAACAGAAAACAATAAGATTAGATCAACCAGATGAAATTAATGCAATATATGATATTTCTAATGAATTAGAAGATATTAATGTTCATCCTCAGTATAATGTAATTAATCCTTTGGCTATTGAGTATTTAAACTCTTTAATAGATAATAATAGGTAGTATGATTATGTTAGTTTTAAAAGAATATTATTGTACAAAAAAACATCCTTTATTTTTATTGGTTTTATTAATTTTATTAGCAATATTATTAACATTTTTTATTCCAATAATACCTGAGAAATTTGTTAATGCATTAATTGCTTCTTTTTCGATTTTTACAGCTTTATCTTTTAATTTGCTATTACTGCTTATAGATATGATTAAAGGGATAGATACTAATATCAGTATTAAATCAAGAGAAGAACTTCAAAAATTAAAACTGGAAGTTATGAATAAATGTTTAAAGATTATTTCAGCATCTATTTTATTTTCTATTACTGATATTATTTTATTACTTTTAATATCTTGTGATTTTAAGAAACTTACTGATTTGATTAATATTAATGTAATTAGCATTATTGTAAATAACTTACTAATATTTTTAACATATCTTTTCATACTGTTATTTTTTGATTCTTTGTATTCAATACTGAAAATTATGCATATTTTAATAACAAAAGAAGTTGATAATAAAAAAAATGAATTTAATAAGGAATAATATAATGATTTTGGACTAGGTCTCTGGCGAAGAGAGAATTTTAATAAAAATAAGCATTAAAAAGCAGAGAATTTTAATAAAATAAATTCTCTGTTTGTTTTCTGTTATTATAAAGCTCGCTAATAGCGGGCTTTCAATGCTTCCAAATTGGTCTTATTGCTCTTTTGTGGACTAAAAACTGGAGACGAGGGGAGTCGAACCCCTGTCCAAAACGGATCTTGATAAACGTCTACGAGTGTAGATATTAATTATCTCGGACTATTCAGGGAATATCAAAAACCTTTATAAATAGCCCAGAGTGTTTTTTATGGAAACACTAACCTTTAACGGTTTTTCTTGATGCATCTACCGTCATTAATGCACTGCCGCTTGCATAATGGACCCATAATACCGGCAAGCTGGGTGTTATGAGTAGCTATAAGCGACTACGCAGCTAAAGCATAAGCTCTAGAGAAGTCTGCTTTGATTACATTATCGTTAGCATTTAATTTGTTTTGCTCGTTGATAAGCGGGAACAGCGCCCGCACCCGCAGCCTATCTCAACCGAACGTCCTGTCAAATCCAAAACGTCCCCGTATTTAATTTTGAATGTGCTAATTATATTATAAACTGTTTTTTATAAATTTCAACCTATTCTGTTATGTGGAACGAACATTTGGAACAGTGAGCTTTGGGGTGAAGCATTAAGTTGTCTTCCAAATCATAGAGTTTTGCAACTCTTGTGATTAATGGTGCTCCGCATTTCGGACATTTAAGACCGCCCGCTCCGTTTAAAATCAGTTCTTTCAGGCTGTCTATAATTTCCTGCGATACTGTATAGCTTGTAAAATCTTTTTCTAAAGCTTTTATTTCCTTAGGGTCGCATTTTAATACTTTTGCAAGATTTTGTCTTATCGTTACAGGTAAAAATAATTCTTTACCTGCTTCAATATCTTCAATTAAATTTAAAGGCAGGTTGCATTCTTTTGCAAGACCTTTGGGTGATAAGCCTATAGCATCTCTTTTATGTTGTATAAATTGTGCCAGTGTTTTCATAAATTTATTATATGCAAAAACACCCGCTTTATTCAAGCGGGTGTTTTTTTGTGTAGAAAAAATTCAAGAAAGTTCATTGAATATTATTAATATTGCCAGCCAGGATATTTATAATCTTCACTTTTTCTGGCATAATCAGAATATATTACAGCCTGATCGAAGTCATATTGTGCAAATTCAGGTTCTCCGTTTTCATCGTAATATGGTTCTCCTGTTTCAGGATTATATATAATTGCGCCGTAAAGTAATGTTCCGGGTTCGTCACCTTTTTGATAATCTCCCTGATAGATTAAATTGTTGTCGTTATCAAAAATGTATCTTGTATTATTGAAGCCGTTTTTACCGTTTGAGCGGACTTCATAACCTGCGTAATTCCATAAATATTCTTCATCATTTCCAGGTTTTTTGTCGGTGTCTGCAACATATCTTGTCATTTTAATACCGCGTCCCGGAACATCTGTTATTACGGTTTTCATATAAGATGTTTTGGGGTTATTGTGTTCGTACAAATCAAGAATTTTGGTTACTACTGATAATTCTCTTTCATTGGTTCCGATGCTGTCTACCATTGATTCGTAGAATTTGTTATCGTATCTGTTGTGTGCTTTCGAGCCGACATAAACAGCATTTTCTTCATCAGAACCAGGTCCGTCAACAGGAATTCCTATATTTTCACCCTGTGCTATCAGTGAATCTCCTATATGGAACGGATAATCTTTTACATATATAGGTTTAATAATTGTGTGAATCACTGTATCTCCAGGGAGTATGATTGTATCGCCGGGCAGATAAATTGTATCAGGTTTAATTATTGTAACTGTATCGTGGTGATCGCATCCCCCGCCGATTGTAACAGAGGATGAGCTTGCTGATGCGCTTGCAGAAGCTGATGCACTGGCTGTTACCAGATCATCTTTTTCGCAGCTTGCCAGAGTTCCGGCTGTTGCTCCTGCTGCCATTAAACCTATCATCATATTTCTCATAGCAGCGCTGGCTTTTTGGGAAGCCGGTGATGTTTGGTTAGGGTGATTATTAACCTGATGTTTTTTGTTATGTTGTTGTTTTGGGGTATTCCCTTGAAAATTAAGGGTGTTAACACTATTAATAGAATGTACTTCCATATTGATTAAACCTCCGGTTTTCTACACTTGATTATATAAAGTAAAAACATGTTTTTACTTGCTATTTTAATTTTACCAGAAACATGTTTTAGAAAAAATTTCTTGTTATATTTAGGTTTTAGACAGTTTACATTTGTTAATAAAGATATGAAAAATTATTAATATGAATTTTGGCTTAACAAATCTTAATCAAAAGTGACAGACTTAATCACATGTAACAAAATGTAAAGATTAATTTAAAAAAGGCTGAAACGTTGATATAATCCCTAATAGGATAGGATAGGATAGGATAGGCAGGCGCAGTGTAAAGATTTTTGGGCTATTTCCCGACAAATTATATACAACAAGATAACGTCAAGGAGTATATAATATGGGACTATCCGCCGGTCAGGCACGATTATTAACAATAACAGCGAGAAAATCAGACTGTGAATATCAATCAATGAGATTATCACATCAAAAAATATCTTTATCGCGTCAACTTGCAGATCTTTCCAATGAATACCAGAATTCACTGGATCAAACAAAATTGATATACGATTATTACGGAACCGGAGATGAAAGCACACCTTTATCATATGGATTGTGCATGACACCTTCTGCTCTGAATGAATATATGCCGATATTATTGACAGACCAGTTAGGCAGAGTGACATTGAACAGTGATTATGCAGCAGCAGCCCGTGCAGCAGGTATTCCTCAGGAAGGTCTCGGGACACTGCCTTCTCAAAAAATGAGAAACGCATTTATACAGTCCTTAGCAGGGGAAGAGGTGATAACAGATCAGCTTGCGACGACACTACAAGTAGTAGAATATAATCAGGGAGCAGGTTTTGGAGATAATGTTTCAGTAAAGAATAATACAATATCAGGTAATATAAATGATTTGCAAAAATATCTTTATAAAAATTGTACTGATGTGATGAATGAATATCCGGCATTTGTTAATGGCGGCAATGTTAGAATTACATCTAATAATGATACCGTCATAGAGTCGCGTTATGGTTGTGATAGTAGTGGGAATGTAGTTTTAGAAGAAGGTAGTGAGCTTGAGCTTAATATTTATAGCTTGTTTGGAAATTCTATAGATCCTAACTATAAATACAGTGAATATAATATAACTATTATGAGTGAAGACGGGCAGACGGACATTCAAACAGAGGCTGATTATATGAAGACTTATATGACAGATAAATTTATTCCATGGTTAAGAAGAGTGTTTGGAAAAGTATTAGGTGACGGTCTTGATGAAGGGGTAACAAGCGCGTTTGATTATGCTGATGAAGAAATAATTCGTTCTATTATCGATACTACCTGTGTAAGTAACCCGAACAATGCAGGAAACTTTTTTGAAGATCATAGGGGAACTGCTTGGAGAACTTCAGATTTTATTTCAAAGGCACAGAATGCTAATCAGAACTATATAGGTATGGTAGGAGTGTCACAACATGGAAGAAAAGTTGCAACTAAAGGACGAAATACAATTGCGTCTATAAATCTTAATAATATTGTAAGTGCCTATTTAACCTATTTTGTAGATAAGATGAATGGTATAGATGCCGTAGGTTCTGATGGGCGAGATCAATATTATGTTAATACGGGTCTTTTAAGTAGCAGCAGGCTTGTAGATGATCAGTATGAGTTTACAATTTATACCGGCACAGAAATAGTCGACAGTGATTTACAGTTGGCTGCATTTTATGACACCATCTTTAACCAGATATGTGCCAGCGGTTGGACAGAAAATAATGAAATCACAGATACTGCCTATTTGCAGAAGATGCTTCAAAGCGGAATGCTTTTTATCTCGAAGTCCAAAGATGACGGCTATTATTATCAGGGTAACTATGCTACTGATTCTTACATAAAAGAAATAACAGATGAGAGCGCAATTGCAGAAGCCGAAGCAAAATACAACACAGAAAAAGCCAAATTAAACAGCAAAGAAGAAACACTAGATTTGAAAATGAAAAATCTTGATACAGAAATTTCATCGCTAACAACTGAATACGATACTGTGAAAAATACTATATCCAAAAATATTGAAAAATCTTTCAAAAGATATAATGCATAATTTAGTCTATCACAGTTTACACTAAAAATAGCTGCAATCGTCACGCTGAACTTGTTTGACTGTATTTGCCAAAATCTATGATTTTGTGCAAAATGTCCCAATACGGACAGCGTCTAATAGTGATAAGATTCCGAAACAAGTTCGGAATGACATTATGTTTATCCCTTAATAATATTTGGTGGAAACATATATTAAATCCCTTTGTTTTATACTTGAAAAAATTATTAAAATATATTATAATAAAAAAGTACAATAAAAAGAGGATATAAGTATGAGATTAAAGAAATTCCGGAACGTCGGGGGGGGGCGCTGACCCGCTAGTATCAAGGGCTTTAAGAAGTTACACTCTTGCAGA
>CALURE010000086.1 GCA_944323095.1 Candidatus Gastranaerophilales bacterium | reverse complement strand
GGCCGCAGTGGACTCGAACCACCGACCTCACCCTTATCAGGGGTGCGCTCTAACCACCTGAGCTAGCAGCCCGCAATGTCAGCAAAATTAAATGTATCATAAACATTTTTTAAAATCAAGAACTTATTTATGGAATTTATATACAACTTTACATTAAATAGTTTCGATACAGCACCAATTAAATAAATTCAGGGCAGATTCTAAATTCGTTTCAGTAGCTTATTATTTGAGAGATTCTGAAACAAGTTTAGCATGATACTATTACTCAGTCCTATAAATTAATATATAATGACGTTATTTATATAAAAATTCTATTTATTACGAAAAGTTACAATTGTTAAAGTTTTTGAAAAAATTTTCCGTTATATTTTTTAGATTATATATAATTCAGGAGTTTTATGAGTTTAGTTGTTGATTCTAATATTGAATATATTCAAAATTTACTTAATATAAACAGCGCTACATTTCAACAGAAATATGCGACAATGTCTGTTGATGAAATTATTGAAGCAGAAGCTGCGCAAGGGAACCAGAAAGCTGTTGAACTGGCTCAGGAATTAACCACAAATGTAAATCTGCTTATTGAATTATTCGAACTCGCAAATCCTAATAACAAATATATGATTTTGAGAGAAATGACTGCCCAGCAGTTACAGACATTCCTGCCTCTGATGGAAGAAAAAGATCTGCAGCAGGGATTATATTTCTTCACTGACGACAAATTAATGAAGATGCTGGAAGAATTACCTCCCGAACAACTTGTGAATACTGTTTTTCAAATGTTTTCACAGGAAGAAATCGTACAACTTATGCCGGATGAGCAGCTTGATAAATTTTTAACCAGCACAGATATTGATAAAAATAAAATACTTAAACATATCCAATCAATTCCGGAAGAATACGTTGCTCAGGTTTTAGAACAAATTACAGGTGAACCGTGTGAAAATCTTAAAAGCTTTGATCTTTCTAAAAAATTTTCACAGCTTAACCCGTTAGAATATCAGGATGCTTTAAGAGCGTTTCAACCGACACAAAAGCAACAGCTTGTTCTCTCACTCGGGAAAGAACATGATGAATGGTTTCAATTATTTGACCCGCACGCTTACACAACCATTATATACAGAGAAAAACAAAAACCTGATGTTGTTAAAAGTATGGCAGTTATTGAACCGGAATATATTCAAAAAATGCTTCATGAATTACCTAATGATCTTTTATCAATTGTCATAACACAAATGGATACAGATGATTTTGCCGAATTACTTATGAAAAAATATCCTGATATTATTGGTGAAATTATTATGAAATAAATATTAAAATCTTAATAGATTATGAATGTCAGTTTCAAGATAATTTGAGAGCACTGTAATTTTTATAAGCGACATATTCTGGATACCTCTTTCAATACGGCTTATAAATTCACGATTTACACCCATTTTTTCAGCGAGATCTTCCTGTGAATACCCAAGACGGACTCTCTCTGCTTTTACATTTCTGCCGAATTGTTTTAAGATTTCTTTTTCGTTATACATTACAAACCTATTTTACAAGTATTGACAATATTTTACTTGTACCTTATAATTACTCTTGTTGGATACCTATAAATACTCATTGTTATGAAAGTGACAAATAATATTGAATTATTAACTGATAGAGAACAAGACGTTTTATATTTAGTTGCGACCGGGAATTCTAACTCTCAAATAGCATCTATTTTACATTTGAGTCCTCACACAATTAAGGTTGTTGTAAAAAGCATATTTGAAAAATTAGGGGCAAAAAACAGAGCACAGGCTGTTTATATTGCAGAAGAAAATAATATCCTCATCAGAAAGGATTTTACTCACCAAGTATAGCGAGCACAAGCTCTAAAGCCTTTTCAGAAAACATAAATTTCATATTTTTTCTGTTATAGTGCCTATCAAGCTTGTATTCTTTTACAGTTATATTATTATTATACCCGCATGCAGCAAACATTAATCCTGCAGATTTTTCTTCACTTTCGGAAGGCCCTGCCACTCCTGTTGTGCATATTACTATATCTGCATTAGTAAGCTTAAAAAGCCCTTGAGCCATTTCAGCAGCACATTGTGCGCTGACTGCACCATATTTTGATAAAGTCTCAGCCGACACATTCAAAATTTTTTGTTTTGCTTCATTTGAATATGTAACAAAGTTTGCATGCACGTATGCAGAACTTCCTGCGACATCAGTAAGCCGCGAACTTATGAGTCCGCCGGTACATGACTCTGCTGACGCTATTTTTATAGCATTTCGTAATAGAATTTTTGCGATTTTTTCTTGAGTATTTGAATTATTCCTCTTTAGAAAGGCTTTTAAATTTAAGAAAAATTTTTTCATACAATGATTTTGAATTAAAAAAATTTTTTGTCAATAATTCTTTACATGCATTTTAAGTTTAATCTTTTATGTAATATGATATATGAACAGGAGAAAAAAACATGGCTGTAAAAGAAAAAGAAAACGGTTTGGGAATGCTTCCGCAAAATATAGAAGCAGAAGAAGCTGTTTTAGGCGCTATTCTAGTTAACCCCAATGTTATAACGAAAGTTGTAGAAACTTTAAAACCTGAAAGTTTTTATAAACCTGCTCACAGATATATATATGAAGCAATGCTTCAGCTTTTTAATTCTGATGACAGAATTGATATTGTATCTGTTTCTGATGTTTTGAATTATAATTCTAAGCTTGAAAATATAGGCGGACGCGCATTCGTAAATGATTTGTGCTACAAAACCATTACAACCTCAAATATAGAATATTATGCCAAAATAGTTCAGGAAAAAGCGATTAAAAGAGCATTGATTAATGCCGGTTCTGAAATTGTTTCTTTCGGCTATGATGTTAATCCGATAGATCAGTCACTTGATAGTGCTGAAAAACTTATATTTGATATTGCATCAAGAAAAGCTACCTCTGATCTTGTCCATGTAAAAGATCTTGTTTTAAATACTTATGAAAAAATTGAATACAGATATGAGCATAAAGATGAGTTAACAGGTGTTCCTACCGGATTTTATGAACTTGATGCAATACTGAACGGGCTTCAAAAATCAGATTTAATTATACTTGCGGCACGGCCGGCAATGGGCAAAACCGCACTTGCATTGAATATTGCGCAAAATGTTGCCCTTAGGGCAAAAACTCCTGTTGCAATATTTTCTCTTGAAATGTCAAAAGATCAGCTTATGCAACGTATGTTATGCTCGGAAGCAGAAATAGATTCCCAGAGAGTAAAAACCGGAAATATGCAAAGCAAAGACTGGGAAAAACTTGCTACTGCAATGAATTCATTTGCTCAGGCACCTATCTATATTGACGACACTTCAGGCTGTACGATAACAGATATCAGGGCAAAATGCAGAAGACTAAAAATGGAAGAAAAAAATCTGGGTCTTGTTTTAATAGATTATCTGCAATTGATGGAAAGTGCAGGCAGAGAAGACCGTATGCAGCAAATTTCAGCTATATCAAGAGGTTTGAAAATCCTTGCGAAAGAACTTGATGTTCCTGTAATTGCTCTGTCACAGCTATCACGTGCGGTAGAATCAAGAACCGATAAACGTCCGATGCTGTCAGACTTAAGAGAATCAGGCTCTATTGAACAGGATGCCGATATTGTAATGTTTATATACAGAGATGAATACTACAGAAAAGCAGACGACGGAGAAGATGATATGGCTGCAAAAGCAGCATCCAAAGGAGAATCCGAAGTCATTATTGCAAAACACAGAAACGGATCTGTTGGAACTGTTAAATTATTATTTCAAGGCAATATTACTAAATTCAAAAATCCTATTAAAACTGATGTATTTTAGAGATTAATTTATATTCCACTTTTCTTTAAGCCTGTTCAATCTGCCTGTACTTTGCAGATTTTCGATAACATAATTAACTTTTTCTCTAAGCCTTACTGATTCATCTTCTTTTCGGAAAACTACAGCATAAGGTTCTTTGGAATATCTTTTGGGTAACAATTTTACAGACTTATCTTTAATAGCAAAACCGAGCAGAATAGTATCATCTGCAACTATACCTTGAGCTTTGCCGGCTTTTAAAGCTTCATATGCATCATTGTAATTTTTATAACCTACAACAACAACTTCCGGAACATTACGTCTCAAACTTTGTTCACTTGTAGATCCGAACACAATTATAAGTTTTTCACCTTCAAAGTCACCGAGACTCACCGCTTTACTTGTACTTTTTACAAGAACCGCCTGCCCTGCCGTATAATAAGGTGTAGAAAAATCAAGTATCTGCATTCTTTGATTAGTAATAGACATTGTTGCAATCAGTATATCAACTTCTCCGGACAATAACTTCATAATACGGTTAGAAGCAGTAACAGGAACAAATTCAACTTTAGAAGAATCCCCGAGAATAGCCTGAGCAATATACTTTGCCAGATCAATATCATATCCTGCAAAGTTTCCATCCTTATCTATAAAGCCAAACGGAGCGGCATCCTGTCTTACACCTATAATCAGCCTGTCACGTTTATAAATTTTATTTAAAACATCATCATTATCCTTTTTTTTACCGCATCCGCAAAATATTAAACAGATCAATACAAAAAGGAGAATAAATTTTTTTATCATAAAAGTTATAATAGCGAATACCTTCATTAAAGTCAATTATTAAGAAACAATCAAATAGCCTGTGTGGATAACCGCTTTTGGCAATGTTTCTTCCGATAAATAAAGTACATAATCTAGTATTAGTTTGTTTTTTAAAATATTTTTTCGGGTTTTTCAGAAAAATCCCGCAACACAAGGAGGTAAAAATGACTATTAAAAAACTTACTGTGGCAGCTGCAATTGCCGTTGGAATAGCAACGTGTTCCTTGAATCAGGCAATGGCGGCTTGTCCCTGCGAAACACCGGAGACTCCGGCGCCATGCGCAGAACCCTTACCTGTAGTAACAGGTCCTGCTTGCCCGTGTGAGACAGCAAAACCAAATACTTGTACAAAATGTAACAAGGCACTTCCGGACTGCGACTGCCAAAAACCTGACCCATGTGCAGACCCGTGTGACCCTTGCGAAACACAGAAAAAATCAGACTGCGGATGTCCTGATGAAATCAGCTGTGACCAGCCGGCTGATCCTGCCTGCGCAATTTGCCCGCAGACAGGAAAACCTGACAGAAAAGACATGAAACAGGTTTACGGTTATCCAAATGCCATATACGGTACAAATAACTACATAGGGCAGCCTGCAAACTCAATTTTCTCAACAGACACACCGCTTGCCGGAACTCCAAGAGTCCTTTCTTCAAACATTAACGGAACAACTGTATCTTCTCAAGGACAGGTTACAGGTGCGGCAACACAAATGCCATGCTTGAACGAAGCTCCCACAAGACACAACGGTATTCCGATTGACAGAAATGAACGTTTAATGGACGGCAACAATTGTCCTATAGATTTTCAGTCAACAAACTCAATTGACGCAGTAAGAAAATCTTTCGTACCATATGAAATTCCAAATCAAGTTATGCAGACAACAGGTGCTGCCGCAAATTTAGGCGGATGCCAGTTCCCTGATGTTCCAAACGGTTTCTGGGCTGCATGCGACATTGATAAATTAGCCATAAATGATGTAGTAGTAGGCTACCCTGACGGTTACTTCAAACCTAACAGAAATATTTCACGTGCAGAATTCGCAACAATACTTGTTAAAGGCTTCAACCTTGACCAGTGCGATATGCCGAGAGAAGGTTTGTTCAAAGACGTTCCGAAAAGCAACTGGGCTAACGCTGCAATTGCAAAAGCCGTTGATGAAGACCTCTTAAAGGGTTACCCCGACGGTAATTTTAAACCAAACCACCCTGTAACAAGAGTAGAAGCATTAACAACAATTGCAAAAGGCATGACCTGCGATATTGACCAGTGCAAAGCAGATGAAATCTTAAGCAAATACGCAGACGGTAATTCTATACCTAACTGGGCAAGAATTCCGGTTGCTAAATCACTTGAAAACGGTGCATTGAAAGATTCACCGAATCCTAATATGATTATGCCTAACAAAGAAGCCACCCGTGCAGAAGTTGCTTCAATGATGCAGACAGTACGTGTAGCACTCGGGTACGACACTAACCCGAAAACAGCAAACAACATCTGCCCTGCATGTCCTGTAAATAAAAACGCTTTTGTTGAACAGGAAGAAATCGTTAAAATTCCTACATTAAAAGTGAAAATGATTGACCAGTTAACAGCTAAATCTTCACACGTAGGCCAGTACTTCAGAGCAAACACTCTTGAAGATGTAACAATTAACGGTGTAACATATCCTTGCGGTTCAACGGTAACCGGTCAGGTCGTTGAAGTTATCAGACCTTCAGGATGTGATAAAGGTGCTTTGAAACTTTCATTTACAACAATTAAAAACGGTGACTGCAAAACAAAACTACCTAAACAAATTCTCCAGGCACAGGTTAACAAATCAAAACAGGTTAACCCTGTAGCAAGACTTGTCGAAATGCCGTTTACACTTGCAGGCTCATTAGTTGGTGTAGCAGGCAGAACAGTCGGCGGTGTTGTTACAAACCTTGGTAATGCTGTTGAAAATGTTTCTAACGATGCAGGTTATATGTTAGGACACGTATTCCAGGGACAATTCGGTGCTGCTGCACGTAACTTAGGCGACGG
>CALURE010000085.1 GCA_944323095.1 Candidatus Gastranaerophilales bacterium | reverse complement strand
AAAGAGGCACATTTTGGAAGTTTATTATTTTTTCCGATATTATGGGAGATATATACGTTAGGTGGTGTATTGATGTTCTATATGGGTTTATTTGGATTATGGAAAATTCAAGGCAAATTAAAATAATAACTTATTAAGGATAATAATTGTGTTGAAAAGATACAAAAGCTATTTAAAACACTTGATATGCTGGTAAAATAGAGTTAAATTATGAATGACAAATTAATATCAGGTCAGGAGTCCGAGCCTCCTGAACTATAAAAACAGCCTTTGAACACAATTTTAACAGGCAATGAACAATATAATGTGTCAGGGAGTTTGAGAAAAAGTATCGCGAGTTTGACATGTTTAGTTGGAAGCTTTTACTGTTTTAATTTGTGTTAAAATTATTAATAGATATGATTAAGATACAAATTAAAGGAGTTAAAAATGAGAAAAGCATCAGAGCAGGAATATTTTCCTTATGGTTCAAAACTTGTGTGCTATATTGAACTTACAAAAGATAAAGAAATAAGACAAGTTCAAAATTATGTACAGGAAAAGCGAGATGCTTATTATCGGGTAAAAAATGATGGCAGTAAGTTATATGCCGTTTGGCCCGGACAATATAGAAGTGATTTGTTTGAAATAGATGATATAGAGTTATACAGGAAAGAATATATCAAAGAATTAAAATAATATACAATTATTTAGCACATAATTCATAGTAATTATTGTTATACTCATCATATAAAACAAAAAAATTGTGTAATTTCTAATCCTATATCTGAAACTCTTGAATATCTCGGTTTATCTCTCATAATTTTTTCTTCTCTTTTGCATATAAAATTTTTATATTAATGATTTTTTATTATATTATCAACTTCTTTTTTCCATTCACAAATTCTGTGTGAAACGGCTTTCTTGCTCATTTTTTTATAACTCGGACGCATATCTTCGTTATTTAATACAAGTTCTTCATATTTTTTCTTGATTATATCCTTATGTCTTATGATTAATTCTGAATCAAAATCCGTAAAGCCAAGCATTTGCATATCATAAACAGATTTTGATAAAGATTTGTAATTTACTTTTTGTGTCTTATTTTTATTATCGCAATATTTAAATACATTGAAGCCGAAGACTGCAAAGCACAAATCTACTGCTTTCTTAAATTTTAAAACAATTTCATTCGTTTGAACCGTAAAAGCTTCATCTGATAGGTCATTCATGGCTATTTTACTGCTTAAATATTCATCCAGAAATGATTTGATATCTGATTTATAGTTGTCAAAGTTTTCATACAAGGCAAAAAATCTTAAAACGTATTCTTCTTTTTCCATCCTGTCAATTTCTTTGTTTTTAAATATTTTGTTAAAACCTTCATATTTAGTTAACTCTTGTATTAAAGAGTTAAATTTACCTTGGTATATACAGTTTCTTAATTCTTGAGCATTCAATTTTGTTGAACCTGTATTAAATCGTTTAAAAATTTCATATAAAATATTTTTACTATTAAGATTGTCTATTTGTGTAATGTATAAAGTATAATTTTTTATCCGGTTTTTGTATTCCTGTGGCAGTGTATAGTAGTCAAAGCCATTTAAATTTTTGTTTTCTAATCCGGACAATTTAAATTCATTATTTAGAAATTTTTTGATAGTTGTAAGTCTTTGCTGACCATCAATAATAAGTTCCTGATTGTTTGTAAGATCAAGATAAGTGTATATATTAGGCATTGGCATACCGGTTAATATTGTTTCAATAAGGTTGCTTTTTTGTTTTTTGCTCCACACAAAATGTCTTTGAAAAACAGGATGAATAACGTATTTTTTACTGTTATAAAAATATTCAATTGGTATTTGAATATTATTATATTTTACATTGTACAATCTTAAATCCTGCCTGGATTCAATAATTTTGTTATTATCTTTTATAATTAATTTTTCCATTATATTCTCCTTTTTTATTAAATACTATCATAAAAAATAAAAAACAGGGCGCCCTGTTTTTTATTTTTATAATTGACAATTTATGCTCAAATTTATATAATAGCTTTATGACTAAAATAATTAAAGTACAAAAAGGAACAAAAGACATTTTACCTCAGGAAGTTGAACAGTGGCACAAACTTGAGAAAAATGCACTTGATATATTTACCCGTTACGGATACAAAGAAATTAGAACTCCGATTTTTGAAGCGACAGAACTTTTTGCCCGCGGGGTAGGCGATACAACAGATATTGTTAATAAAGAAATGTACACTTTTGAAAAAAGCGACCGTTCAATTACACTGCGTCCCGAAAATACTGCAGGTGTTGTACGTTCTTTTATTGAAAACGGGATGGCAAGATTATCAGCTCCGGTTAAACTATGGTACAAAGGCCCTATGTTCAGATATGAACGTCCGCAGGCCGGCAGACAGAGACAGTTTCATCAGGTCGGAGTTGAAATGTTCGGGATTAAAGAAGCTGCTGCCGATGCTGAAGTTATTCTTCTCGCGGTTGATTATCTTAAATCTCTGGGGCTAAATGATCTTGAAGTTGAAATTAATTCACTCGGATGCCCCGAATGCCGTGAAGAATACAAAAAAAAGATTAAAGAAGTCTTAAAACCGGAATTTGATAATCTCTGTGAGGACTGTCAAAACAGATATGAAAAAAATCCTCTAAGGCTTTTAGACTGCAAAGTTGAAAGTTGTAAAGAAATCTTTGCAAAACCCGAAATTCAAAAAGTTATTCAATCGGATTTTATCTGCGAAGAATGCGCACAACATTATAAAGAAGTAAAATCTTATTTAGACAAATTAAAAATCAAGTATGTTGAAAATAAACTTCTGGTCCGAGGTTTGGACTATTATAACAGAACGGTTTTTGAAATAAAATCAAATAATTTAGGTTCACAAAACGCAGTCTGCGGAGGCGGGCGCTATGACAGTCTTGTAAAAAATCTCGGCGGTGAAGATACACCGGCTATCGGCTGGGCAATGGGAATGGAAAGATTAAATTCTTTGTTACCGGAGATTGAACCTGAAAAATTGGACGGTTATATCGTATCAAATTCACCGGCTGACGCTCTTGAACTTGCGGAAGAACTTAGAGGTCAGGGACTCAAAATAGAATTTGATCTTGCGAATAAAAAGTTCACAAAACAGCTTGAAAAAGCTTCTAAAGTCGCAAAGTTTGCAATTATTCTCGGCGAAGATGAGCTTGCGGCAGGTAAAGTCTCAATAAAAAATTTATCGACTGCCGAACAGGTTACAGTTGAGAGAAAAGATGTTACATCTGAAATAAAAGGGTAAATTATGGCAAATTCGGTTGATGAGGTAATTGTAAAATTATCAATAGCGTTTAATCGTATATTTAATGACTTTAAAGGCATGTATTTGTTTGGAATTCACACAGACGGCAGAATGCATGAAGGTGAAGACATTGAACTTGCAGCAATTTTTGATATTGAGGATAAATCAAAAAGAGAACAAATCTGGCCGATTATAGGTAAGATTGAAACAGATATGGATGTTTGCATAGATTTATACCCTTATACACCTGACAGCTTCAAGAAAGACGAAGAAATTTATAATGAAGTTATGTCAGAAGGAATTTTTTACAACAGCAAAGGGGAGCGTGCACCTCAACTTGAGATACAGCAATAAATTCGGGTGAGGGTTAAAGATAACAAATAAGTATTATATATTAACATTAAAATGAGGTAAAAAAATGAGCCAGATTACAATTCGTTCAGATCGAAAAGATGATTACAAATTCTTCTACAAAGGAGATGAAGTAGTATTAGGCGCCGGAAAAATTATCAGTATTGCATCAGGTCTTGATGATGTTGTGCTTCCGACCTGCGCTATGAAGATTATAAATAACTTAATTGTTATTAAAGAAGATGTTAAGCATAAAAAAGATGACAGTAAAAATGAATAACATTTTTAGTTTTAAATAATTGAGAAAGAAAACTCAAACAAATTTAAAAAACGGGCTTTTATAAATAGAAAGCCCGTTAGTAAATTTAGACATATTCTTTTGCAATCTGTAATGCTGCCGATGCTGCCATCCCGTAAGGCCCCATCATGCTCAAAGCGCCTGATGCAAGATTTGCATAATTGCTGAAAGTGCTGCCTGATGCGTTATTTGCCGCATAAGCCCGCGCATTGTAGTCATTCCCTGAGGAGCTGTTTGCACGGGTTGCAGAAGCATAGTTTAGTATATTTGAATTTACCTGATTTTGTATGTCCTGTAAAAATCCCAGATATGTATATCTTTGTGCTAATTCGTTATTTATTAATTCATCGCGTTTCGCAAGTACATCCTGAGCTAAATTATTTATTGAGTCTGCCCTGTTTGATTCTATTGAATTAAGATTGTCCATGAATATTGAGTTGTCAAAGTTGCCGAAACGAGATGCAATATCGGTTTTTAAATCATCAAGCATAGGCTCATATATGTTGTTGATAATTTTTTGACCGTTTAAAGTGTAAGCATCAAGCTGTGACTGCAGATTTTTCCTTGTATCATCATCAAATACGTTAATCTTTGAAAGAGAATCTGCAAAAGAATTTTGTGCATAATCATACGCGCGTTTTTCCGCATCAGACATGTTATAATTTGTAATTACGTTATTCCCCTTTTTATACGTACTGGCTTTTGTTGAACCGTTAATGTTAATTGTCCCTGATGAATACGAAGGGTATTTTGAAGATTTTCCCATTTTTGTTCCTTTCCAGGACAAAAATGTAATGAATTTTGCAGGCGTTTGTATATTTATTATACCATAGTATTTCAATATCTGTAAAGTAATTTTGTTTGAGTTATAATTCTGTTATGGAAAATTTGGATAGTATTAATCAATTAATAAATGATAAAAAATTTGAGGAAGCTAAAAACGGACTGCTTGAAATATTAAAATCCGATGAGAAAAATATTGAAGCACTTAAATTGCTCGGTCTCTGTTATATTAATTTAAACGAATTTAAAGAAGGACAGTCTGTTTTTGAAACCGTAGTTAAATATAAAGACGATGCATCAAGCTGGTTTTATCTTGCAAATTGTTATGATAATCAGGATGATTACCTGCATGCAATCGGTGCATATGAAGAAGTCGTGCGTATGCGCAGCAGCTATGTTGATGCATATAAAAATCTGGCTGTTGTTTACGTAAAAAATAAAGAGCCTCAAAAAGCTGTTGATACCGTAAAAAAAGCCTTAGATTACGTTCAGGATGACTATACGATTTATTATATAGCAGGCACAGCCTGTATGGCTTTGAAAAAATTTGACGAGGCTGTTGAATTTCTGGAAAAAGCTCTTGAACTTAACCCCGAACATTCACAGTTGTATAACAATCTTGGAACATGTTATGTTACACTGGGCAATCTCGATAAAGCTTATGAGAATTTTATGAAAGCAAGTGAATTTGATCCTGAAAATTCAATAACTTATTTTAACATCGCATCTATATTACAGCTGCAAAATAAACATAAAGAAGCATGCGTATTTTTTAAAAAAGCTTATTCAATAGAAGCTTCTGACAGTTATCTGACAGGTCTTGCTCTTTCGGAAGTTAAGGCAAATCAGCTTGAAGAAGCTATAAAGCATTATAAAATTCTTGTTTCCCATCATCCGGAAAAGACAAATTTTAAATATAACCTTGCCTGCTGTTACGATGCAGCAGGTGAATATGCAAGTGCAATTGCAATTCTGGCACATCTGGTTTTGACAAATCCAAAATCGGTTTCAATGGCAAGAAAGCTTGCAGGTATTTATATAAAAATTAATCAGTTTGCAAATGCAAAAATGTTATATGAAAAAATATTGCTGCAGGGCAATGTTTCATATGAAATTTATTATGAATTTGCACATATTTGCGTCAAAACCGACGATATGGATAAGGCAGAGAAAATTTTGAAAAAAGTTGTCGAGCTTAATCCTGAATTTGCATCGGCACACAAAGATCTAGGAGTATTATATCTGAGAAAAAGGCTGTTTGATTATGCTGAAGATGAATTTAATCAGGCTATGAAACTTGCTCCCGATGATTTCGATATTTTGTTTGAGTACGCAAATTATCTCCATGCAACGACTGATTTTGAAAAGGCGGATGTGTATTATAAAAAGGCTCTTGATGTTGAGCCTGAAAATGTTGATGCACTTGGTTTTTCTGCTTTAAACAAAATTCATCTTAAAGAATTTGATGATGCATATGAGCAGATTGAACATGCTTTAAAACATGAAACAAATAACGGTTTTATGTATTTTGTTGCAGGAAAAATACGATTTCTTCAAGAGAGATTTGAAGATGCAAAAATGTTTCTAATCAAATCTTATGAACTTGAAAAAACTCATGACTGTGAAAATATGCTCGGGCTTTGTTATTTTGAACTCGGCGATTATGAGCAGGCAAATAATATTTTCAAACATATGCTGGATGAAAATCCGCTGAATGTAAACTTACTTTTGAATAGTGCGAAATGTTATGAAAAATTGAATGATAAAGATTCTGCTCTGGCTGCGCTTGATAAAATCGTAGATGCTTTTCCTGAATGTGAGGAAGCGCAGGAGATGATCAGGGCTATTTCATAAGTCCCTTTTATAATATATTGACAAATATGCTTTTGATAATTTATACTTTTTTAAAAGTAAGAAAGGAGATTTTATGAAAAAGTTATTAAGAACTGTAAACTTCGGGGGGGGGGCGCCTCTCAGCTAGACGGAATTCAAGAGTTCAAGAAGTCAAGATGTCAGGCTGTTTTCTTTAATG
>CALURE010000084.1 GCA_944323095.1 Candidatus Gastranaerophilales bacterium | reverse complement strand
AATTTTATCCGGATTCTGGTGTTTAATTTTTAAATACTCCTGCATTGCAGGTGTCAGCTCCTCGACTTTAATATCCGCTGTATTAATAAGATTGATTTCATTATTTTTCATAGTTATAATAATAGTATAACATGACAAGGATTTCAACATGGGTTTTATAAAGAATATTTTACGTGCAATAATTCTTACCCTTGCCGCAGTCGGATTTTTAGCGCTCGGCGGTAAAGATTTGATTGTTTCTCTTGTAGGGAATTATTTTAATCCGCCAAAAGATGTTGTAATGGAACGCGCGCAAAAAGTCGGTGATTTTTCAAAAATAAATGATGAATTTGAAATTGAAAAAGCTGCAGGAATAATGGGCTATAATGCCGTTGTAGCGGAGCATAAAGCATCGGGACAAAAAATGCTCGTGGTAGATTCCGGTGATAAAAAAATATTAACGGCGGATGATATTAAATCAGATAATGTTGAAGAAAAATTACATAAAGCAATAAGTAAAGTTAAGTATCAGGCAATTTCCGTTGATGACATAAAAGTTACAAAGCATGGTACAATGAGTTCTTATGGTAAAGAAGTTCCTTATGTTAAGTTTGAAGCGCATGTAAAAAAGCTTCCGATAGGCGATATCGGCGGAATAATATCAGTTGCGAGTACAAAAGACGGCGAAGATCGGATTTTGATATCGGCAAATGAAAAAAATAAATATTCACAGTTGATTTCTGATGAATTTTTCAGGAAAATAAAATAGCTTCTTTAATACATGTAAATATTAAAATCATGATATGTTGATTTATAGGATTTATATCGCAGTTTACACTAAAAATAGCTGTAATCGTCACGCTGAACTTGTTTCAGCGTCTTACAAAGTTAAGATTCCGAAACAAGTTCGGAATGACATAATGACTGTTTTTTGAGAATATCCGATGTAAACTGCGATATAAATCCCGATTTTATAATATAGACAGATTGGATTTTTTGTGTTATTTTATGGTTATTGAAAATTTAAT
Source organism: Candidatus Gastranaerophilales bacterium (assembly GCA_944323095.1). Taxonomy (GTDB): domain Bacteria; phylum Cyanobacteriota; class Vampirovibrionia; order Gastranaerophilales; family Gastranaerophilaceae; genus Stercorousia. The sequence continues at coordinate 5,738 of CALURE010000084.1, read as the reverse complement.
CATGTCGGAGTGGTGGAATGGTAGACACGTACGTTTCAGGTGCGTATGGAGAAATCTGTGTGGGTTCAAGTCCCATCTCCGACACCATATATAAGACTCCGCAAGGAGTCTTTTTTATGCATGTGATTGTATTGGGACGCAGAATCCACAAGGCGAAGCCTTGTACAGGCTCACGCGGGAGCAAGCTGAGGCTGGAGTTTTCTGTCAAAAATTCCCAAAATTGTAACAATAATATTTTTAAGTGAGTAGCAAAAAAAATTTTTTACGGATTTTATTCAATGTATGTTAGCCCCGATATTTAACAATAATTTCAATAATAATTATAAAAAACAAATAAATCGATTTCGACCGTCATTTGGTTACAGGCTCTCCGGTAAAATCTATACTGATATCAGAGATATTCCGCATTTAAAATGCGGGTGCTGCGGCGATGATACTTTTACATCAGATGGAATAAAGAAATTTTTAGATACATTTGCAGCTGATTCCAGAAGTGTATTGAAAAATCGTGTTTTAGACAGGTTCAGAGATACCGAAGCTTTTAAATTTATTCAAACTCTTTCTGATGAACAGCCTAAAAAGACTGTGAGAGAAATTTTAAATTCCGGTGAAGGTCAGGAAAAAATCAGGGCGCTGGATCCGAGAATGCAGCTTGCTATAATGCAGATTGGAATTTATACAGACGGAATAAGTGTAACAGCTCCAAAAGTTATTAAAAAGCTTCAAAAATATTATAGCAATTTCGGACGTGATTTGCAGGAAATATTTCATTTGATGGAATTTTATTCAATAAAATATCCTGATAAAACTTTTGCCGAAATTTTTAGAGAGCCTGATGTTGCCAATTACCATGCAAAGGTGTTTGAATTAACCGCTAATGATGCATCTGCAAGAAAAATAAATATTTTTAAACAATTGCGGGATTTATCTTCGACTCTTTCTGTTAAAGATAAAAAATTGCTGCAAAAAACAAATACAGATGCTATGGTTATCTTAAATAACGGTCTGTATCAATCTCACATAAATAAAGCTTTAATAGAAGATATGTATGCAAAATTTGCAGATGAATGTTCTGATAAAACTGCAGGCGCTAAAATAATGGAAATTATACAGGATTTGCCTTTTCAAACATCTTCTCCTGATAGATTTATTACATCTTGTGTTAGAGAGCGTAAAAGCGATATGAGTATAATAGAAATGTTTGTCAGAGAAATGCAGGCAACGTATGAGCATTTTAAAGCTAAAAGTATGGGCGGTCAGGATGAACAGGATAATATCATTGTTTTGTGTAAAAAATGTAATAATGAACGATCTAATCTGCCATATCCGTTCTTTTTGCGTTTTCATCCGGAGATGAAAATAAATTTGCAAAAGCAGATTGATAAAATTATGACATTTATAATGCATGGCAGGTTAAAAGATTACGATAATTATCCTATAGGCATAAGAGATAACGTAAAATCCAATACGGATAATGAAATTATATTGAATATCAATAAATATTTGAAATTCAGAGAAGAAAAGGCAGAGAAGTCTCTTGAAAGTTCAAAAGCCATACTTGCAAGGGATGAAGCATTATATCAAGAGGCTCAGCAGAGAATTCGAGAAATTGATGCGCAGCTTGAAACATTGATGTCGGAATTACGTGTATTAAAAAAACAAAAACGTAATGCGGAAGATGAATTTGCGGTAATTACCGCAGCAAGAGATGCCTCAAAATCTCTTGTTGATGAGCAAACAAGTATTCTCGACAAAATTAAACAAATAGTAAGCAAAAATTCATAGGATTAGTCATCTGTAGAATACCAGATTTCCCTTTATATTTCGGTATCTCGGAGCTGCAGCCATTATAGCCTGCCCTCTTGCCTTCTGTCCCTCTGACCTTCTGATAATCAGTACGTAGGGTGGGATAAGCATAGAGTTCCCACCAGATTGTCTGCCACCCAATCTTCTGATAGGCCCCTCTCTCTGGCTCTCTCCCCAACGGGTAGAGAGGACAAAATGTATATCCCTTCCATTGAGGGGAAGTAAAGTGATGGGTGGCATTTTCGATTTTATTTTGTGTAAATCTCCGATATAAGTCCTAACTTCGCAGGGTTGAAATTTTTCTAATATTTGTTATAATAGTAATATGAGCACATATCAACAATTGTTTAAAATAATTGATAAAGAATTAATTTCATTTAAAGAGCTGCATCAAATAACTAATGACGAATTGGTTACAGAGATAAAAGAGGCTAAACCTGACGACAAGTATAAGTTTTGTTTAAAATATGATGTAAAACTCGCAAATGGAGAGTTGTATTTTGTCTATGTGAAGAAAAACTGGTACAAGGAGTTATTGAGAAAAAATTTATTAAAGAAGATCTCAAATAACAGCGATACCGATGATGCTTCTGTCAGTTAAACGTTACCCGTAGAACTGTTTTTATCATCTTCCAGCTGTCTTATATCAATATTGTCATTATCATCAGTGTACGTATTTATTACAGGAACTTCTATTTCAACATTAACATCAGCATCTACCATTTCGATGTCGCCTTTAAGAAATTCTTTTGTCTTACCGTCTTCCATTTTAACAGCGACTTTCCCGCTCAAAAACTGGAGGTAACAAACTTTGCCTAATCCTTCAGGTGTCATAACTGAAGAACCGACAGGGGGCATTCCTTTTGCGGCATCTATGTAGTTTGAGTATTCATAAGTCAGGCAGCACAATAACCGTCCGCAGGTACCTGAAATCTTTCCTGGAGCAATAGGCATCCCCTGATCTTTGGCAAGTTTTACGTTAATTGTCGCAAATTTTCTTAAAAAACTTGAACAGCAAAAAGGTCTTCCGCAAACCCCAGTTCCTTCAAGAATAGATGTTTCATCTCTGACTCCAATGTGGCGCAAGTCTATTCTTACACGCGTAAATACCTGTGTTAAGTCTTTTAGAAGTGCTCTGAAGTCAACACGTTCAGGTGCTGTATAGTAAAAAGTAATTTTTCTTCTGTCAAAAGTTATTCTGCACTGCACTAAATTCATATTTAATTTATGTTGTTCTACAAGCGCCTGACATTTGAAAAAAGAAGTTACTTCTTCGCGTTTTATGTCATCCAGAGTCTGTAAATCTCTTTGAGAAAGAGTTCTGATTACCGTAAAAGGCTCAGGTTTACTGCTGCTTTTTTCCCAGAGTTGTGAAATTTGTGAATTTACTATAAAAGCTTTTAGTGCTTCTTCGCCTTTTTCAGTTCTGACAAGAACCATCTGTCCATCCTCAATATGGAGTGTTTCAGGAACGTCAAGCGGGTAAAATGTGTTTTTCAAATATTTTACGGCATATTTCATTATACGTATCTTTCTTCTTCTTTAAGTTTTCTGTTCATTAATTTTTCTAGAAGCGCCTGCGGGGTTATATCAGTATAAACCGCTTCATATATAGCATTTGATACAGGTACTTCAATATCAAGTTTTTTGGCAAGTTCGCAGATTGCTTTTGAAGTTTTTACTCCTTCTGCAACAGACCCGAGTTCTTTTAAAATATCGTCAATTTTTTTTCCTTTAGCAAGCATTGAACCTACCGTGTAATTTCTTGACATAGGGCTTGAGCAGGTAGCGATTAAATCACCCATTCCGGATAGTCCGTAAAGAGTTGACGGGTTTGCTCCAAGATTGATGCTTACTCTTACGATTTCTGCCATTCCACGAGTCAAAAGGGTTCCTGTGCAATTGTCGCCGAGTCCCATTGTATGTGCAAAGCCTGAAGCTATAGCAATTACGTTTTTCAAAGAACCTCCGAGTTCTACTCCTATAACATCGGAATTTGTATATAATCTGAATTTTGAAGGAACATTAAGTGCTTTTTGAACAAATTCAGCAATTTTGATATCTTCACACGCAACGGAAGCGGCTGTCGGGAGTCCTGCAAGCACTTCTTTGGCAAGAGTCGGACCTGAAAGGATTGCGAGTTTTTGTTCCGGCAGAACATCTTTTATAACCTCGGACATTCTCATTAATGACGGGAGTTCAATACCTTTTGACGCGTTCACAAGGATTTGTTCAGGTTTAATGCCGGCTTCTTTTAATTTTTCGCATACATCACGTGTTCCTGATGTTGCTACAACCGAAAGAATAATATCAGCATCACTTATTGCCTCTTTTAAATCAGATGTAATTTCAACTTTTTTATCAAGCTGTACTTCAAGAGGTTTCAAAGTATGTTTGTTCAGCCGTAAATCGTCCGAAATATCTTGTTCACGTCCCCATACCGTTATATTTTCAAAGTTATTTGTCAAAAGCCAGGCTAAAGTTAATCCCCAGCAACCTGCTCCAAGTACTGTTAATTTCATAATGTACACTCTCCCTTAAACTGTCATCTGGCTGCCATGCAGCAGTTTTCTAAGTACACCGCCATGTTTTTTTAATTCATGTCTTGACTGTTCAATATCTAACTTCATCAGAATTGAAACAATTGCAGTTTTTATTTCCCAATCGCATTTTAAAAGTGATGCAAGGGCTTCGCTATGTTTAACGTTTGCAATTTGTGCAACAATTCTTATAGCTCTGTCTTTTAATTTTTCGTTAACAGGATTTACATCAATCATAAAGTTTTCATATGTTTTTCCAATTTTTATCATTGCACCTGTTGATAACATATTTAAAATCATTTTTTGAGCTGTTCCAGCTTTTAATCTTGAAGATCCTGCAATAACTTCAGGCCCGACTTCCGGACAAATTACAAGTCCTGCTTCTTCTGCAATTTTACCTTTCGGGTTACAGGTAACCCCTATTGTTTTGCAGTTTACTTCTTCTGCTCTTTTTAAAACACCGAGTAGATATTTAGGGTTCCCGCTTGCCGAAATTACTACTGCTACATCCTGTTCTTCAAGTATTTTTGCATCTTCATAGCCTAAATCAGGATTATCTTCTGCGCCTTCTATTGAATGTCTGATAGCCTTGTCTCCGCCGGATATAAACCCTTGCACTAAATCTTTTGAAACGCTGAAAGTCGGCGGACATTCGGAAGCATCTAAAATTCCTAACCTGCCTGATGTTCCGGCTCCAAAATAGATTAGTCTGCCGCCACGTAGAAATTGTTTCGCAATTAAGTCAATCGCCTGAGCGATATGTTCTTCTTCTTCCTCAACGGCAAGTGCAACAAGTTTGTCTTCTTCATTCATTTTTTTTACGATTTCAATAGTCGGAAGAATATCAATATCTTTAGTATTCTCGTTTCTGTACTCTGTAATAATATCTGACATTTTGCACCTGCTTTCTAATCGGAAAATCCGATTTCCCTTAAATAATAAACACTATATTAATTTTAATAAATTAGCCATTTCAATTGCTGATTTAGCTGCATCAGAGCCTTTGTTACCTGCCTTGGTACCTGCTCTTTCAATTGCCTGTTCAATATTATCAGTTGTTAGAACTCCAAATATTACAGGAATACCTGTCTGCAGACTTACCTGAGCAATACCTTTGGAAACTTCAGCACTTACGTAATCAAAATGAGCCGTAGCGCCTCTAATGACTGCTCCGAGTGTGATAATTGCATTATACTTCCCTGTTTGTGCAAATTTTTGTGCGGTAACCGGAATTTCAAAGGCACCGGGAACTTTTACTATATCTATATTATCGTCTGATACACCGTGTCGTTTAAGTTCATCAAGCGCTCCTGATAATAGTTTAGACCCGATAAAATCGTTAAACCTTGATAAAATTATACAAAACTTTTCATTTCCTGCTACTAGCTGACC
>CALURE010000083.1 GCA_944323095.1 Candidatus Gastranaerophilales bacterium | reverse complement strand
GATGCAATGATGATTGCAATGTCAGTACCGAACATTATTGCAATGTATATTTTAGCTCCTGAAATTAAAAAAGATTTAGCAGAATACTGCAGAATACATCAGCTTGGTAAATTAATCAACCGCGACTGGTTAAAGCCGGCTGTTGTACCTGTTGAAAATGATGAAGAAGATGAGGTAGAATGTCAGATCAACAAATTATCATAACAGTTTCTGGTGTAGACAAAGTCGGTATTGTTGCAAAAGTTTCTTCAGTGCTGGCCGAATACGAAGTTAACATTGAAGATATTAAACAAACTCTTATGCAGGGACACTTTGTAATGTTTATGCTCTGCAATATTGAAAAATCAAAATTTTCTTTTAAAGAAATTAAAGAAGCTTTAACAAAAACAGGGGAAGAACTCGGAATGGAAATCTGGGTTCAGAGAAAAGAAATTTTTGATAACATGCACAATATATAGATGTCAGCTTATCCGGCAAAAAGTAAGCGCGTCCGCTAATAATATATTAACTGTTATCTGACCAAAAATCCATAAACATTTTGTCACGTGATTTAATAGTTTTTAAAACGTAATTAAAATCATCAATTGATGAAAGGTTATATTCTTCCGTAATTTCGTACGCAATTTGTTCAGGTGAAACATTTTGTTCAAGTTGGTTCAAACGAGAAAAAATATTTTGTTTTTCTCGCGGATCTAAATTAAATTGTTCCAGTAAATTGTCACATACCAGATTGTTTTTTATACTTTTTACCGCAGACGGAAAAATAATATCAGCAAGACTTTCGTCTTCTTCTAATGCTTTTGAAATTTTATTTGCAGCGTATTTTTTTATAAAAAAATCACCCAGTATTTCAATTTTTTCATCGGATAAATTAAGTCCATCTGCTACAGTAACAATAAATGAATCTATAAGTTCTGCGTTATCGCAAGACTCACAAAGGTCTTCTGTTGAAGAATAATTATTCTTTTTCAAAAATTTATTAACTATTTTCTTAAATTTATCACTATCTTCGTTGGACAACTCTAAATCTTTTGAGATGTCATTAAAAAAAGCTTTATCAAATTCATTAGAATCATCATTATTAATTCCTGTAAATTTTACCTGACTCCTGCCTAAAAACTCCAACCGGTTTAATTCATTATTAATACTGATTTGTTCACCTTTTTGAGCGGGTTCGGAATTATTAATATTTTTAGGCGCATAATTATTATAATTTAAAAAATTTATACTATTCAGTTTCATATAGATATGAAAAACGAACAAAATAATTTTTGCTATTTGTGGAAATTTGTTTACAACTCTAAATATAATGCCGTGACAAATAAAAAATAAAGCAGTACAGTTTTACTAAGCAGACAACTAATGCTGTGCATAACTTTTATTAATAGCCAGCAGGACGGAATATCTTGTTTTTCGCCCTGCTGAATTTGTTTTTTTGTTTATATTAATTAGTCGTTAGAAGTTATTTTATAAACTCCTGCGGCTGCGGCTCCTGCAACAAAGTTTGTCAAAATTGTTGCAAGAATAAGTTTTACCTTTGTAATGCCCATTGTGAAAACACCGACAGCAACAGCAGGGTTAAATGCACCGTAGCAGGTTCCTGCTGTCGCAAGCAAGCCGACAAGTACTATTGAACCAATTGCAAGCCCGAAATAAGAATTGCCTCTGTTATCCTCTGATGTTGCAGTATGCAAAACCGTATAGCATAACGCAAAAGTGAATAAAAATTCACATATTATCATAGGTATCATAGAAAACGATGTTTCATTTGCATAAGGTGGTATTGCAACAATGTAACCTGCTAAAAGTGCAGCTAAGACTCCGCCGGTAAACTGCGCAATAAGATATGGTACAAAATCCCTCCAGTTGAGTGCACCTCTTATTGCTGCTGCAAGCGATACCGCAGGGTTGTAATGCCCGCCAGAGATGTGCCCGCCGGCATAAACCATTACCATTAACACAAATCCGATTGCCATAGGCGGAAAACTTCCGCTTGCATTCGGGAACAGCGCACAGCCGATTGTGAATACAAGAAAAAATGTTCCGATAAATTCAACCAGACATTTTTTTAAAAGCTCTTTCATAAATTAGTCTCCTTTTTTCGAAAAAATTTTAACATATTTTTTAATTTTATTCAATTAATCTTTTATGTTATAAATATAATTATGTTTTATTTTGAAGAAATTAACGGCAAAAAAATATTAAAAAGCAGTATTCTCAATGGTTTAAACCATTTTTTTACAACAAGGGAAAGCGTTATCAAAACCAAAGAACCTGATTTTGAAAAGATTGTTGAAGATAACAAAAAAGATATCTGTAAATATTTAAGGATTGATGAAAAAGATTTAATTCATCCGTCGCAGACACATACATCGAATGTTGATGCTGCAAAAATCGGACAAATATCCTACCCTGATACTGACGGTTTAATTCTTTCAAATAAAATTCAGGCTGTCTTTTTGAATTTTGCAGACTGTACTCCTGTAATTATTTATGATTTTGAAAACAATATAGCGGCAGTATCACATGCAGGGTGGCGCGGAACTGCCGGCAATATAGCTTCAAAAACCGTTCAAAAAATGAAGGAAGAATTTTGTTCAAAACCCGAAAATCTAAAGTGCGCCATAGGTCCTGCAATTTCATTTTGCTGTTACAATGTCGGAGAGGATGTTTATAGACAGCTTTCCAAAACAGTTAAAGATTTTTCCGGGCTTTTTGAAATTCGTCAGGGAAATATTTATGTTGATTTGAAAGGAATTAATAAACGACAGCTTACAGAAGCCGGAGTAAAAGCCGAAAACATAGATGTATGTCCGTATTGTACGGTTTGCAATAATAACCTCTTTTTCTCTTACCGCAAAGAAAATGCAACAACTAACAGGCACAGTGCTGTTATAAAGTTATAAAATATTAACAAAATTTTACAAAAAACAGTCAATTTTGTGGCAATTTTTTGTTTTTTTCGTTTTTATATATATAAAGGGAAATCAAGTTTGTGTAACAGGAGTGTCAATGAAAAAAAATTTAGCGGTTTTATTTATACTTATGTGTGTTTTTTCAATAGCTGTACCGGTTGATGCCAGAATTGTATTAAGTTATGACAATCAAAGCAGTTCATCAGGTGCACAGTTAACTTTATATCCTTATGAAAAATCTGAACCTGAACCGCAGGTCCGTTATGTTGAGACTAAAAAGCTAAGCAGTGGTTACTATGATGAAGACGGTTATTACAAAAGTGACAAACGTATAAAAAGAAAAAGAGGCGGCAGATCAAAAATAATATACAATGCTTTTCCGCTTTACAGACCTAACTATGTTCCGAATTTTGGTGCTGTAAATTCAGGTGCAAAACCTGCTCCGGTTTATACACACAGACCTTTGGGCAGTTAAGTTTATATTTTAATACCCCATAAACATATTTTGCATTCCGCCCTGCATCATCATCATAGTGTTAGAACTGTCATAATTTTGCGGGAACTGGTCATATGTCATGGGAGTGCTTTTATTGCTTGACGGGGTTATTTTTCCCATTTCTCTGACTGATTTTGGTTTCAGCATTTCGTTTTCGTTCCGTTCTTCGATAATTTCTGATGCTGAAACTTCTCTTGAAAGATGCGGATATGTTGATCTGATTCCGTTATTATTAAATCCGGAAAATTTGTTTATCGGTGTCAAATTTACTTCTTCTGAAAATACCGGTGTCGCTGCAAACATTAGGAAAACTGCAGTAATAAAGACTTTTTTCATATACACTATCTCCTTAATTATTCCAATATTATTATAGCAGAAAAAATTATTTGTGTATGCATTAATTTTTGCTATAATAAAAAACAGAAGGGTGTTTTTATGGATTTAAGCATAGAAATTAAGAATACAAAAATTGTTATTTCGTGGGAGGATACCGGAGCGGATTATTATAAAGTTTTTTGCGGACGCAACGGGCTGCTTTCTGAATGTGCTCAAATCAGCGGCAAAACTTCAATAAGATTATCTCTTTTGTCTTATGGTGAGCATGAATGTTTTGTGCAGGCTTTTAAAGATAATAAAGTTATAAACCAATCGTCATTGAGAAAATTTAAATTTGACACAATAGATGTGATTGATTGTCAGAGTGTTAACGATATAAAATTTTTGTACAGTACATATGACGGCGCAGACGGTTACAGGTTATATAAAAACTTTCAGGAATCAGGATTTAACGGGTTTAAAAATTCCGATTCGGATTTTATTACTGTGCAAAAAGAAGATGATACGGAATATAAAATTAAAGCTTTTCAAAAAAGTGAGCAGGGAAGAAATTTTCTAGCTTCTTCTCCTGTTGTAGAATTACACGAAAATAAATTTGAATTTTTATCGGTTTATAAGTCGTATAATTACAATATGTTTTTGTCATGGTGTTTCAAGGGGGATGCAGACGGCTTTTTTATATATTCAGAACATTCAAATCTGCCGTTTTATGAAGTCACGGACGGGCTGGCACACTATCTTATGCTTTATGATTACAAGGGCAGCACAAAATTTATTGTAAAGGCTTATGTAAATACTGAAAACGGAAAGAGGATAATTGCAGAATCTGATGAAGTTTCACTTAGTATAAGAAAGTATAAAGAACCTCAGGTTTCGCTGATAATTCCTGCTTATAATGCTCAGGATTATATTGCACGCAGTATTGACAGCGCTCTGGCATCTGATTTTGATAACCTTGAAATAATTATTGTTAATGACGGCAGTACGGATGAAACAGAAAAAATTATTGACTGGTACGATCTGAATTATCCTAACGTTGTAAAAATAAACAAAGAAAACGGCGGTGTTGCAGATGCCAGAAACAGAGGAATTGAAGCTGCGAAGGGGAAATACATTGCATTTCTGGACAATGATGATTTAATCCGTCCTGATATGATAGGCAAACTTTATAATACTGTTGAAAAAAATTCATGCGATATTGCAATTGCGCCTTTATACAGAATTACGGATAACGGATATACAGTTCACTGCAATCTTCCGTTTAATGAAGATCTGCCTTATAACGTGGATAAGTATTTTGAAATAATGTACACTCCCGGATATTATAACTGTGCAATATGGAATAAGTTATATAAAGCTTCACTGGTAAAAGAGCATCCGCTTGGAATTTTAAAATATGAAGATGTATCGTGGACGCCTTGTATTTTTTCTTATGCAGAAAAATTTTGTTTTTTGAAAATGCCGTTTTATGAATGGGATAGAAAAACGCGTCCCGAGACATTCGGTGATGTTCTTGCCAAAATGCCCGATGAGGAGCTTTTTGAAAATAGAAAGCAGGCAATGCTTTTCTTTGTGCAAAACGGCAATCCGGAAAAGATTGAATATTTAAAAACAATTGCAAAACGCAGATTGATGCGTTATGCAAAAAAATCCCCCTTAAAATTAAAATATGACGAACTGGCAGAGCAGATTGAAAAGGGAAAATATTAATACTTCCGGTTAAATAACATATATGTGGCGGGAACGCTTGTGCTTATCCCACCCTACGTACTATGTCATTGCGAGGTTCTTTTGAACCGGAGCAATCCAGCTTGTTTATTATTATTATTATTATTATTATTATTATTTTAAATCGGCTGGATTCTTTCGGCTCGCAGAGCCTCACAATGACATGAAAATTTTATACAAAAACTATACGTACATGTTCTTACAAACTATTTGTATGCATTCAATGATGTAATTACGGGTCTTGACAGCGCTTTAAACAAAATTAATAAGAAAGTCCGTTACAGATAACATTTAGGTTCCTGTCCCTGAACAGCCGCATACAATTCAACATATTGTTTAGCAGGACTCGAATCAATTTTTGTCAGCAAAACTTCTTCTATCTGGAAATATCCTACATCACCGGACATTTCAACATCAATTCTTATAGGTTTTTGTTCTCCGTGGTGAATTCCTATTCTCTCAATTGCGTTTGCCGAATATTTATGGATATCTCCTACTTTCGGAGTCGTATTTATTGCCATTGGAATACGTGCTCTGCCTTTCGTCATGTCGCATCCGTCAGCAATTAATATTATGCCTGCTTCAAGAGAATGAATTTTTCTTGATGACATATGACCGATTATTGCCTCTATCGCAAGTGATTTGATAATCGTCCGTTTATGAAGATCGTCGGGAAAAACATGCATCAATGTTCTTTCTATAATCGGTTTTGCAAGAATTACAGACATATCTTCATGTCCCTGACGACCTATCATCATACCTAAATCGTGCATTAAGCCTGCAATTATTACGGCGCACATGCTGTCTTCAAATGTCCCTATTTCTTCTCTTTCAAGAGATGTTTGTATGCCTGAATCCTGCAATAAATTAAGCATTTTTATTGCATTTGCCGCAACCTGTCTCATATGAACAGGTCCGTGATCGTTATAACCCAGACGTTTTATTGAAACATTGTTTGCATAATCCTGCATTTCCTGCAATTCTTCATCCGCAAAAAGGTAATGTACAAGTTCTGTGCAGATAGGACTTTTTTGCAGACGTTTTAATATTTTTGATTCTAAAGAAAGTTCTTTTATTGATTTCATATTTTTACCATTAAATTTGTGTACAATAATATAATACCCTATAATTGTAAAAATCAATACAATATTTGGAAAATTTCACGGGAGAGGACGTATTTTTTAAGGATGATATTTAATTATTTCCAGTCTACTTGGAGAAGGATGAAAAGTTATTAGTCTTTCTATTTTTAAGCCTATTTTATTATTTTTTGTTTTACATGTCATATTATAAGTTGTCAAAATTACACAGTTCTTGTATAGATATCTCAAACGCTTTTGCAATTGCTTCCAGAGTATTAAATGTGGGCGATTTCTGTCCGCGTTCAATGGCCCCGATAGTTGGTCTGCTTAAATCTGCCAGTTCTGCAAGTTGTTCCTGCGAAAGTCCTCTTT
>CALURE010000082.1 GCA_944323095.1 Candidatus Gastranaerophilales bacterium | reverse complement strand
GCGGAAGGCAAAAGAGAATACTCTGCCGTAATCCAGCCTCTTTTGTCTTCTTTATCCATCCATTTCGGTTTACCTTCCTCAACTGATGCCGTTGTAATAACTTTTGTATCGCCAAATTCCACAAGCACCGAGCCTAACGCATGTTTTGTATAATCTTTTATAAATCTAATTTCTCTTGTTTCATTATTTGCTCTGCCTTCACGTTTCATAATAATTATCCTTTCTTACCATCATAATCCCACATATAAATCTGTCCGCAGTATTTGCACACAGCATGATCATTCATAAACTGCAAATCAGGAACAAATTTGTAGCCGTCAACTGTAATTTCAATATCGCCATCCTTATTGTATTCCTGCAAAAATTTCTTTTCTCCTCTGTAATCAGGTGAAAACATCAATTCAAATTTATCTATGGATTTACAATTTTTGCATACAAACATAATTTAATACTCGTCATCTTCAAGTCTTGCACGTCTGATAATTTCAGGATCAATTCCGCGTTTTTCTATTTTAAATGTTTTTGCAACAACTTTTTTTGATTTCTTATTAGATTTTACCGGCAATGTATCACTTTCCGATGCGAGATTGTTATACCACAAAGTCCAGCAAACACTTCTTAGCGGAAGCGTAAAGCCCATTACTATAAAAAATATAATTTGTTTAACAATTTCCAAACCCACCATAGCAGGAGTAATATGAAAAGGTTCAAGAGGCTCTAATGGTAATGTATAAGCCCACATTTCTATAATTTTTGCGAAATTCGGAGTTAAATTTAAAGCATCAAAAATTACCCCGAGGCCTGCAGGCAGCAAATAGTATGTAAATATAACAAGAAGTGCCATCAAAAGAAATGTTCTTGCAAATTTCCCTTTTACAATCTGCAAACTTCTTTTGAAATATCCGACAGGGGACAAGCCGTTTTCAAATGTAAAAACCTGAAAAATTAATATAAAATAGATAAAAAATATAAAACCGATTATCCAGAATACGGGAATAAGCGACACCAGAGTAAAAATACTAAACAAAAGCCAGAGTGCTATAAAAGAAAAAGTTTTTTTAGTAACAACAGAATTATGAGCCCTGAAATCGTAAACTCTGCCGGTATTTAAATACCCGTCAGTCATAGAATTCAGCGCGCCATATGAGACCAGATAATCCCAAAAAGCTCTTGCCCATATCAAAAGCCCGGGTATAACACATAGTATTATACAAATTAACATTGTAGAAATATCATTCAATGCCGGATATTTTACAATTAAATCCTGAAAATTTTCAGTGTACCAGTAAGTTACTCCGAAAATCATAAAAAGGCCTATCAATTGTCCTAAAACAGGAAATGCCATGTACAGAAAAAATTTATGAATATTTAATGCATAAATTTTTATACCTTCAAAAAATACAACCCAGACACTTTTATCTTCTTTTGCCATATCTCTCCTGTTTTAAAATTTTAAATTTATTGTATAATAATTTTATTACAAATATGGAAAAATTTACAAAAGAAGATTTTATAAACAATAAAGTTAATTTGCATTTACACACCAAATTTTCAGACGGCGAAGGGGATGCTGAAGAATTAGTCAGACAGGCTCTTGAAAAGGGTTACAAAAAAATAGCTTTCTGTGATCACAACACTTTAGAGGCTTATCACAAAACCGATATTTTAAAATACGATATAGTTCTGCCCGCTGTTGAATTTGATGTCTGGTGCGGTTATGTTTTTATGCACCTGCTCGGTTACGGTATTGATGTTAATAATAAAGAACTTCTTTCATTCTGTGCTAAAAATAAAAAAGAAACAGAACTTGATATTGTAAGAATTTTTGCGAAACGCGATATAAAAAAACTTATTCAAGCAATCCATAATGCCGGCGGGATTGCAGTGCTTGCACACCCTGCCTGCTGCTGGGCAGTTAATTTCGAAGGTTTTATAAAAAAATTAATTTCTTACGGTCTTGACGGGCTGGAAGTTTATTACCCCTACAAACGCCACAGAGGAATTATAAAATTCCACAAAGCATCGACCGTTGAAAAAATCGCCGGTAAATACAATCTAATAAAAACAGGCGGCACAGATCTGCATGGAATTTATTTAGATTAAATCTACCACGGATAATCTTCTTTGATTTCCCAGCCGTCTTTCATAATAAGGGCAGCACATCCGTAACCAAAAGCATTTCTATCATGACGGCATGTGGCACACCCTTCATAAGCAAGCCAATTCCTCGTCATTCTGTAATGCAATCCACCGCCACCGCAATCTTCATGTTTACCTGGCATAAGTTTGCCATGAGAATCTTCGGCAAATGGAAATATAGCAAACATAAACACATCTCTTCCAAATTGATTAGGACCGCTATATCCATTCAGATCAACTGTAATCTGCAAACTTGTTTTATGACGATTACCCTGCTCAGAGGGTGCAGCATAATTTCTAGAAAAATTTAACAAAGTCCCATCAGACAGCTCATATTGTGGACGGGAACCAAGAGCTGAACCGCTAGTATCAACAGTTCCCTTTAATGTTTTCCACAAGCCTGACTCCACTGAAAGTTTGTTTACACCGTTAATATATGCAAGAATGTGCTTTTCCGCAAAAGATTTTGGTGTCATAGTCACAATAAATTCTCCATCCCAATCCCAGGTTTCAACGGGACCGTTATCCAACACGGAACGCTCCAAAGCCTGACTTAAGATAGAATAAACTCTTTTTAACTGTGCAACTGTTTGTTTTTTCTGGTAATTTGCAATCAGTGACGGCATAGTCATAGCCGCAACAACCCCGATAATTCCAAGGGTGATTAAGACCTCCGCAAGAGTAAATGCGGCGCGTTGTTTTAGTGCGTAGGGTGGGATAAGCGAAGCGTTCCCACCAGAATGATTATTGGAAGATAGGAGGGTAGGAGGATTGGAGGATAAGCTTTTTAATGTAAATAGCTTACCTTCATATCTTCTTATCTTCTTACCATCTAAATTGCTTGACCTCCGGACTTCCTGACATCCCTCTGAATGACAGATTGCTCCCTCTCCTGTGGGAGAGGGCTGGGGTGAGGGCTTATTTTCACCCTCCCCTTTACTTCCCCTCCCCTCAAGGGAGGGGATATTAGTACCATCGTTGCAAGGCAACCCGTAGGGTGGGATAAGCGAAGCGTTCCCAACATTTGTGCTATCCTCAATTCTACAATCCGGTGCTTTTGCCCTAAATAACTTTCGCCAGAACCCTTGTGGAGAAGCTAGTAGCGCCCCCCCCCCGACGACTTAATTCTTGTTAATTCTTGCATTCTTGCTCTCCTTTTTTATTGTTTACATTATCATTATAACATATATTTTACGAATTACAACAAAATTGACCGTTTTGAAAAAAGATGCAATAATTACTATATGTTAAAGTATTATGGGAAATATGCGCCATATCTCTTTTTATTGCCGGCGGCAATCGTGCTTTTAATATTCTTTTTTATTCCGTTTTTCCAAACAGTATTACTCAGCTTTCTTGACTATTCTTCTAATATTTATAAACCTGAATTTATCTGGATTGATAACTATATACAACTATTTTCAAACCCTGTATTTTATAAAGTTTTATGGAACACATTTATATACCTTTTTGTTGCTGTTCCTGTACTTGCAATATTTCCGCTTTTTATTGCAATACTAATTAACCAGAAAATCAAAGGGGTTACTTTATACAAAATACTTATCTATTTGCCGGTAATTGTGTCAATTGTAGTTGCGGCAATCGCATTCAAATGGCTTTATGCAGATCAGGGAATTTTGAATTATCTAATGACCAAAATCGGACTTGAACCGGCAGGATGGCTGACAGATCCGAATTTTGCCCTTTACTCGGTAATTATTGTAACTATATGGAAAGGTATCGGTTATTATATGATAATTTACCTTGCCGCACTTATGAGCGTTCCCAAAGAGCTTTACGAAGCCTGCGACATTGACGGGGCTGATTTTTTTACAAAACATCTTACAGTTACGGTACCTCATATAATGCCTACAATTGCACTTGTTACTACCATAAGCGCTATTTCAGCAATGAAAGTTTTTGCAGAAATTTACGTTATGACAAAAGGCGGGCCTTTAAATTCCAGCAAAACCATTGTTTATTACATATATGAAAGAGCTTTTGAAAATCTGGATTTAGGTTATGCTTCTGCAATGGCAGTTGTACTGCTTATCATAGTAATGATTTTTTCATTAATCAATATTTTGTGCTTTGAAAAAAATAAATACCAAATTTAATTGAAAGGTTAAAAGGTTGAAAGGTTTAAAAATTAAAAATTTATATATACATTTAATACTGATTACAGTATCATTATTGTCGATATTTCCTTTCATATGGCTTATATCTACATCTTTAAAAGGAAACAGCGAAAATATTTTTGCATATCCGCCGCAGATTATACCTTCGGATTTTACATGGGCAAACTACTCGGGAGTTTGGCAGAGAGTTAACTTTATCGGATATTTTATAAACAGTATGATAGTTGCGGGCGGAACAGTAATTTTAAATTTGATACTTTCTGCAATGGCAGGTTATCCTCTTGCCAGAATGGAATTTAAAGGGAAAAAAATTACATTTTTTGCAATTCTTGCAACTATAATGATACCATTTCAGGCAATTATGCTTCCAGTTTATCTGATTACGCTTAAACTGCATCTTGTGGACAGCGTAAATAATTTTGCAGGATTTATAGGACTTATCATGCCTTTTGCAGTAAGCGCATTCGGAATATTTCTAATGCGGCAGGCATTTTTAAGTATTCCAAAAGAAATGGAAGAAGCTGCAATTGTTGACGGATGCAATGTATGGCAGGTTTTCTGGAAAGTGTTAATTCCCATGGTGAAACCTTCGCTTGCCGTACTTGCAATATTTACATTTATAGGTTCATGGGGAGAATTTTTATGGCCGAGTATTGTTTTGACAAAAGAAGCAATGTACACACTTCCGGTCGGGGTAAACAATCTTCAGGGAATGTTCAGTTCTAACTGGAGATTTATTGCGGCGGGTTCTATACTTTCGACAATTCCTATTTTAATATTTTTCTTATTCATGCAAAGGTACTTTATATCCGGAGAAAATGAAGGTGCAGTTAAAGGTTAGTGTTGAAAAAATCTTTATATTATATACTATTCACCGGGAACATTTACATTGTATCTGACTTCATCATATTGTCCATATTCATCATCAAGCTCGTCTTCAAATATACTTTTAGCCCCGCAAACCTTAAAATTCTTGATAATAGCCTTATCCAGTTCATCTGTCAAAACTATTTTTCCGTTTACATAAGTTACATTTGAACTTGTTGATGGTTCATCAGAAATTTTTTCAACTAAATTGCTGTCAGATTTTGCAAGAATTGTTCTTGTCACATCATTCATAACATCAAAAACATATCTCTGGCGCGATGCCATATTGTTTCCGCCGGAGTTTGTAATTAGAGTTGTTGCCTTTTGTAATTCGTCAAGAGATTCTTTGTAATACTTTAAATGACGAAGTAAAATTGCAAGATTGTAATGCGCTTCATAATTCATTGGAGAAAGTTCAATTGCTTTGCAATAAGTGAGTCCTGCCTGTCTGTAATCCCCGAGAAGATGATAAGTCAATGCCAGATTGTATCTTGCATCATAATCTTTTTTCAAAATTTTACTTGCCTCTTTATAAGACTCAAGAGCTTTTAAAAGGTACTGGCGGCGAAATTCCCATTCATCTTCGATATAAATTGACTTTTGTTTATAAGCAACCCCTTTATTATAATGAGCAAGCCCTTTATTTGTTTTATAACTTTTTCTGTTGCTATAGACGAACGGAATTGATATAAGATGTCTTTTTGTTTTAATAATTTCATCATACTGCTGTATAGCTCCGTCAAAATCCCCGAGTTTTTCTGCTGAAACAATTCCATAATTCATCCGCGCAATAATCATTTTCGGATTATATTCAAAAGCTTTTTCATATGCATCAACAGCAGAGTAATAATCTTCATATAAAACATAAATATTTCCGAGATTATACCAGGCACCGTAATGCTCAGGATATAACTGCAATGCCCTGTTATAATAATTTATAGCCTTTTGAAGTTTTAATTTCTTTAAAGCCTTATCGCCCTTATGCACGTAATACATACCGCGCACTTTATCGATCTGCTTATTGAAAAAAGGCGGACGAAAATATATTAAAGCACCGATTGATGCCAGAATTAATAACGTAAATAGAAATGAAAAAAACTTTTTCAACCGCTATACCTCATTATTAGTATATATTACACGTACAAATAAGTTAATGCAATACATTATTGTTACGAAATTGTAACATAAAAAAAGCATAAAAAGCAATTTTTATAAGCAAAAAGTTTTTATATAAGTAAGGTAGGTTAAAAATTCAATTTGGAGGTTAGGTTATGTCAGGCTACAATATAGCTGCAGCAGGTATGTACGGAATGTTTCCGAATTTATACAATAACCAGATTGCACTAAATGATTTAACAGGCATGGATTTATATTCTCCTATGGGAATGATGATGGATCCGATGCTGAGCATGAACGGAAGTATCTTTGGCGGCGGTATGTATCCTGTTATGCCTATGTATTCCGGCGGGGCATATAATTATGAAGATTACTACAAAAATTATCAGAAATATCAGGACTTCATGACCGATGCCCGCGTAAGACAGCAGCAAAACTGGCGTG
This sequence comes from Candidatus Gastranaerophilales bacterium, assembly GCA_944323095.1. Lineage (GTDB taxonomy): Bacteria > Cyanobacteriota > Vampirovibrionia > Gastranaerophilales > Gastranaerophilaceae > Stercorousia. Next base: position 244 of record CALURE010000082.1, on the reverse strand, counting down.
AAGCAGACTTAAAACTGAATTCCCCGATGGAAGGGGTTGCCAAAAAAGCAACATATCTTCACGACAAAATAATGAGAAATGAACAACAGCAGATACAGCTTGCATATAATGACTTTAAAGAAAGTGTCAGAAGTTTGTACCCTGAAGCAAATGATGAAGCAATAGCAAACCGTGCTTCAACATTATATGCACAACAATATGGAAGCTCAATCACTGACGACATTAGAAAATATGGCAGAGGCTC
>CALURE010000081.1 GCA_944323095.1 Candidatus Gastranaerophilales bacterium | reverse complement strand
TTCTGATTTTTTTGACTTCTTCACGTGCCTTATCTGATGTTATCCATTTGGAAGACCCGTTTTGTGTCGCAATTTTTCCGTCAAGTGTGGTGGCTGTTTTTAGAGCAACAAACACTTCATTTTTTGTCATGTTTTTTATGAATATTTCATTTAAAATTTTGCACTCATCTTCAAGAACATTTTCAATTACTTCAATTCCCGCATTTTTTAATTTTCGGATGCCGTTTCCTGCAACAATAGGGTTAACATCGCGCATTCCTATAACAACTTTTTTTATCCCGCGTTCAATAATTAAATCAGCGCAGGGCGGAGTTTTGCCGAAATGCGAGCATGGTTCAAGGTTAACAATCAGCGTTCCGCCATTTTCTTCCCCGTTGTGAAGTTTTAAAAGGGCATCGCGTTCTGCATGATTATCCCCGTATTTGTGGTGATAGCCTGTTGAAATTTCATTCCCGTATTTATCAAGTATTACACAGCCTACAAGCGGATTTGGAGAAGTTTGACCCTCCGCCTGTTTTGCAAGCTCTATACATTTTTGCATTAATAAGTTATATTGCATAATTGCATTCTACTATAAAATTTGCTATATTGAAATGAAAAGAAGGAGTATTTATTATGGATTTGAAGTATATAGGACACAGTGCTTTCGAAATTAAATTAAAAGATAATTCAATAATGGTTGATCCTTATGTAAGTATCAACCCGAAGTATGACTGGCATAAAGCTAATATTACTGACATATTTTTAACTCATGCACATGGCGATCACCTTGGACAGGCAATTGAAATTGCGAAAGAAAAAGATGCAACAATTACAGCGATAGTTGAACTTGCACAATACTGTAAAGAGCAGGGCTGCAAGGTTCGTGCAGTAAATTTCGGCGGCTGGATTAATTACGATTGGGGCAGGGTTGTATTTGTTCCGGCATTCCATACAAGTTCTTTGCCTGATGGAAGATATGCCGGTGTACCTGCCGGAATTGTTTTTGATGTAGAAAATATAAGAATTTATCATGCAGGTGATACTGCTTTGACAACAGAGATGAAAACAATTAAAGAATTATACAGACCGAATATTGCAATGCTTCCTATTGGCGGTCATTACACTATGGATGTAGAGCACGCAGCAGTTGCAGCTGACTGGATAGGCGCGCAGACGGTTATCCCGATGCATTATAATACTTTCCCCGAAATTCAGACAGATCTAGATAAATTTATGAAACTTATTCAGATTAATAATTCAAATTGTGTTATCTTAAATCCTGAAAAAGTTGATTAGCCTGATTTTCTATTGACCTGTATTTTTGTAGGTGTAAACTGAAAGCAAAGTGGAGATAAGTTATGGATATCTTATTTGTTATAGACAGAATTGAAATCAAATATTTTGAGTTTAATAACCTTGTCACAAATTTTTGGATGATAAGAGAATTTTTGCTGTCTAACAAAAAAGTTTTTATTACAACAATTGATAAATTAAGTCTTGTATCAGGAGTTCCTTATGCCCATTGCTATGAGGCTTTTGAAAAAGACGGGAATATCTTTTATGATAAGTCTTTGAAAAATGTTAAAATAAATGATTTTTCGCTTTGTATGTTTCGTCCGGATCCTCCGGTTGATCTTGACTATATTAATGCTACTTACATTTTTGATTTTGTCGACAGGAATAAAACAGTAATATTAAATGATCCGTGTGCAATTAGAAACTTTAACGAAAAAATGCATACGGTAAAATTTCTTGATTTAATGCCGGAAAATATCGTAACTTCATCAAAGGCTGATATAATAGAATTTTTAAATGAGCATGAAGAAATTGTTTTAAAACCGTTGAATGCCTGCTTCGGTTCGGGGGTTATGACTCTGAAAAGAGGTGATAAAAATACTGCGGTTATAATTAACTCAATGACTAAAAATCAGACACAGCTTATTATGGTGCAAAAATATATTCCCAAAGCGCGTTTTGGTGACAAGCGCGTGATGTTTCTCGGGGATGAAGTTCTTGATGTTTGTGTGCAAAAACTTCCGTCTAATGACGATTTTAAATTCAACGAACACTGCGACAGCAATATTGTAAAGGCTGAATTAACTCAAAGTGAAAAGGAAAAATTCACTCCTGTTGCAAAAGAGTTAAACAATCTCGGTCTCCCGCTTGTCGGACTCGATGTTATTGATGAAAAAATTATAGAAATAAATGTAACAAGTCCGTGTTACTTTATAAAAGAGGTAAACGGTCATTTTAACTATCATCTGGAAAAGAAAATTAACGAATTTTTACTTTCAAAATTGTGCACACCTGTGTCTTAAACTTTTGAAATTCCACCGTAATCTATAAGTTTTATAAGCGGGTTTCCGGACTTATCTGACGTTATTATGCAGTTGTCAGGATTCCAGTATAAATCGTAGTGTGCAAGACCGTATCTTCCGAACATACTATCAAAATAATTAAAAATAATTCTGTCCTCAGGATATGAATAAAATTTGCCCTCATATTCGTATCCTATGCGTACATTGTATTTTTTTATTTCTTTATGCGTAAATCCGTATTTTTTATATAAATCATCAATGAGAAGTTTTTCGTCGTCGTAAAATTCTTTTATTTCTAATGGTGATTTATATTCTTTAAGCGGTTTTACATATTCGCTGACCATGTATCCGTTTTTTGTATCGCCCCAGCAGGTATGCATTAAATGTCTGTCTTTTATTTGATTATTTATTTGGAGAGCCCGCGCAAGTTCTACAAATTTCCCGTGTCGTTCAGTAATTTTTTTGTAAATTTGCGTTTTTTTGTTTTTTAAGTCTGCAAATTCTTTGATAAATAAACTGTCTATTCCTGTCCCTTCAAGAATATAGCCGTTTTCGGTATAGGCAGCTTTAGATGTATCAATTTTTTTAATATTATATTTTTGATTTTTATTTAATATTTTATGTTTGTATAATAATGTGTTAAGTTTTTCAGTGGCTTGTGAAGTATTTTCTTTTGCCGTTTGTACTGCTTGCGCAAATCCCTGATATAATTCTTTAATTATTTCACGTTTAGTGTTTTTATTATTTATTGAATTTAACTTTTCAATCCATGGTTTTGGCAGCACTCCTGCAATGCCGTTTTTTTGCGGATGCCTGTTAAAAATGTTTATAATATCGGGTTCTGCATTATAATAATTTCGTTTAAGCTTTTGTGTTATGCCGCCTTTAAAGTTAATATTTATATTTTTATTTTCAAATGTGGTATTTATCATAGTTATTTTAAAACTTCTAAAAAATTTTTTTGCTTATAAAATAATAAAGCGGAACTTGATTTTATAAAGTTCCGCAAAAAAGGTTTCATAGTATAGTTTTTATTCCCAAGATTTTACAGGGAATAAAGACAGTGCAAAAATTTTTTTGCTATTTATAAAGTGTAATCTTTACAATTTTTAATAATTATTTAACACGAGAAAATACTTCTGTATTTATATCATCATAAGTATTAGTATTAAAATAGGCACAGGATGCAACCATTGCAGCATTATCCGTACAGTATTTCATTGGAGGGGCAAAAACATTGTAGCCTTCATTTTGCAGGTTAAATATTTTTTTTCTGATTTCAGAATTTGCAGCAACTCCGCCTGCTATTACAACCTGTTTGTAGCCGCTTGATTCAAGTGCTTTTTTGAGTTTGTGAAGTAGCGTAGAAGATACTGTTTCCTGAAAACTTGCACAGATATCTTTAACAGGCATTTCTTTCTTTTCGAAGGATTTAACAAGGCGTAAAACTGCTGTTTTCAGTCCGCTAAAGCTAAAATTATATCCGTCAACACGTGCTTCAGGAAGTTTGAACGCATAAGGATTACCTTCCTGAGCAAGTTTATCAAGCTTTGGCCCTCCGGGGTATGGCAGCCCTATAAGCCTTGCTACTTTATCATAAGCTTCTCCGACAGCGTCATCAATTGTTTCACCTATAATTGTCTGTTCTGAATATGATTTAACATCAATTATCTGTGTGTGTCCTCCGCTGACCAAAAGTGCCATAAACGGCGGTTTTAAATCAGTATCAAGGTAATTTCCGCAAAGGTGCGCATTTAAATGATTTACTCCGATAAATGGTTTGTCATAAGTCAGCGCAAGAGTTTTTGCGGCATTGAGTCCGACAAGCAGACATCCGACAAGCCCCGGACCTACGGTTCCTGCAAATGCCGTTATATCTTCAGGTTTTAGATTTGCTTTTTCTTTTGCCTGTTTAAATGCTTCATCTATAACTATATTAATGGAATCAAGATGTTCCCTCGCGGCAATTTCGGGAATTACACCTCCAAATTGTGCGTGCGTTTTAATTTGTGAGGCCACTACATTTGCAATGACTTCACGTCCGTTTTTTACTATCGCGCAGGCCGTTTCATCACAGCTTGATTCTATTGCCATTATGTAATTATCGTATCCGCTTTCAGGGCCGATTGTTACAGGTTCTTTAGAGAATAATTTATTTTTTATATTTTTCATAGTAGTATTATTATAGTACAAAGAGATTCTGAAACAAGTTCAGAATGATATAAACCGGTATAAAGATGAAGTTTATTGATAAGACAAAAATACGTGTTGTATCAGGTCGCGGCGGAAACGGAATGGTTGCGTGGCGCAGAGAAAAATATGTGGATAAAGGAGGCCCCGCCGGCGGTGACGGAGGCAGAGGCGGTGATGTATATTTAATTGCCGATGAAAATATGTCTACATTAATGGATTTTAAGCATAAATCAGTATTCAAAGCAGAAGCCGGCGAAAACGGCGGAATTAAAAATATGCATGGCGCCTGTGCAAAAGATTTGTATATAAAAGTTCCTGTCGGAACTGTCGTAAAAGATATAAAAACAGGTAATGTTATTGCTGATTTGACTTATCATGAACAGAAGATTCTTGCAGCAAAAGGAGGTCGTGGCGGCCGCGGTAATGCGCGTTTCGCAACAGCCCAGAAAAGAGCTCCCCAGTTTTGCGAACCAGGCGAGCCTTCAATTGAAAGAGAATTGTTGCTTGAGTTAAAACTTATTGCAGATGTCGGTCTGCTCGGAATGCCGAATGCCGGAAAATCAACTCTTATCAGCCGTATAAGTTCTGCAAAGCCTAAAATTGCTGATTATCCTTTCACGACATTAATCCCTAATCTCGGAGTTGTAAAAAAACATTGCGGAGATGGTTATGTTGTTGCTGATATCCCTGGGCTTATTGAAGGCGCATCAGAAGGTGTCGGGCTCGGGTTTGATTTTTTGCGGCATGTAGAAAGATGCAGATTTCTTGTTCATTTGATTGATTCAACAGAAGAAAATCCGTTTGATAATTACAAGAAAATTAATCTTGAACTTGAAAAACACTCGCAAAATCTTGCTAATCGTTATCAAATTATTGCATTAAATAAAATTGATGCGATTTCTGATGAAAAGAAAATGGAACTTCTCAAACAGTTTAATGAAGTTTCTTCAGATGTTTTTGAAATTTCCGCAGTTACAGGCGAAAATCTTGACAGACTTCTTGATTTTATGGGGCAGAAGGTTGATGAAATTCCAAAACCTGAAACAGAAATTACTGTTGAGGAAGATTTAGGCGCTTATTATAATGATGACAGTTCTTTTGAAATATTTAAAGTTGCAAAAGATACATTCATTATCGAAGGCGGAAAAATTGAAAGAATTGCCGGAGTTACTGATGAGAGAAATTCCGAGCAGGTAATACGTTTCCAGAACATTATGAAAGGTATGGGAGTTTTCGATGCGCTTTCTCAAAAAGGTATTAAGGACGGTGATACGATAATTATCGGACATCTGGAATTTGTTTTTTATTCTGATGAAATTTTCGGGTAGCAAAAAATATTTTGTTCAGGGTTTATATAAGCATGCGTATTTTACCTTTAAATAATATAACATTTAAAAGCAGTACTAACGTAAGGCAGGCATCAGCAGAAGAAAATAAACACACAGGATTGAGTAATTCTGCAAAACTTGCCGCCGGTATAGGGTTAAGTGCCGCATCAGCAGCAGCGTTATATTTTATTTTTAGAAAGCCACCTGTAAAAGCTTCTATTGATTATGAAAAATCTTTTAATCTTGTAAATGATACTCTTTCAAAGCTTCAGTCTGATGTGGAAGATAAAAATTCTAAGTTAGTCGCGAAATTAAATAACGGATGGTTGAAAGTTCAATATTCAGACTCCGCAAATGCGACTTCTGATTTAAGGCGGGATATTTTGATTTTTGATAAATTGGGAGATTTAAGAAAGCGTATTGTTTCAACATATGATGCTGAAACAAATAAAATTACACATTATTCTTATCAAGGCAGGACTAATGAAATTATCAGGAAACCTTCTGATATTCCGTCAGATTGTCTTGTGAAGAAGGTTGAAATCGAGAATTTTACGGAATTTAATGCGTATGTACCCCATGGTAAACAAAAAAATATATATGTCTGGACTGATAAAAACAGAAGAAAAGCATATATGATTTATTATAATCATAATTTAAAAGCACATGAGCTTAATATTTATGATGAAAATGTTACTGATGATATTTTGTTTAATCATACGAAATATGATTTTGCCTATAATAATGATGGGACTTTTGCAGGCTATGCAAAGCAAAGTATTATAAATGACCGTTTAGATGAAGAATATAATTTTAATGTCTATATGAAAGACGGTAAAAAGTGTGAATCTTCATATATTGATAATTTATACGATGAAGATCCGCGTTTTAATCCAAAGAATTTTTAAATTTGAGAGATTATGAGAAGATATTTTAAATAGTTTCCCTTTTTGGGACAGGGATTAAGGGAGAGGGAGCGTGTCGCTCCACCCGTGACATAGGAATTGTATAAACTTGAACAGTCTTAACTAAAGAGGGAGCGTGCCACTCCACCCGCCAAATTGAATTTTGCATAAACTTTTCACGTCATTCTGAGGCTCAACGAGCCGAAAGAATCCAGCCTATGATGGCTGACTG
>CALURE010000080.1 GCA_944323095.1 Candidatus Gastranaerophilales bacterium | reverse complement strand
GCGCGATTTGCAGGATGCAAAATCTAAACTTGCCGAATTAAACGAAATGAAAGCAAATTTTGCATCAAATCAGGATTTAAAAAAAACGCTTGTTGAACAGCTTCAAAAAGAAATGGCGGATTTCAAAACAATCCAGCAAAATACATTGAATGAATTGGATTTAACAAGAAATGAAATAAGCGATCTGAATTATAATATTCAAATGGCATATAAGAAAATTTCTTCTATGGAGGCCAAAAAACAGGCAGCAGAAGAAGCTAATTTCGGCCGCGCTATAGATACCATTATGAATGCAAAATTGCGCGGGGTGCATGCACCGCTTGTAAAACTCGGAACGGTCGATAAAGAATATTCAATCGCTATGGAAGTTGCTTTTGGCGGCAGAATGGCTCATATTGTAGTTGATGATGAACATGTCGCATCAGTTGCAATAGAACTTTTAAAATCTTCAAATGCAGGAAGAGCTACGTTCATCCCTCTTAATAAAATAAAAAAAGCCCCATCGCGCCTTCAGTTACCCAAAGATAAAGGGGTTATTGATTTTGCCATAAATCTTGTAGATTTTGACGATGAATATATAGATGCATTTTATTATGCAGTAGGCGACACTATCGTTGTGGAAGATATTGAATGTGCAAAAAAACTTATCGGCAGATACAGAATGGTAACTCTGCAGGGCGAACTTCTTGAAAAATCAGGTTCAATGACAGGCGGAACAAGATTGCGGACAGGTCTGAGCTTCAGCCAGAATGATGATGATGAACTAAATAATTACAAAGAACGCCTGAAAGAAATGGAACAAAAATTAGGCTCGCTGGAAAACAAAAAAAATTCCTTAGAACAGAAACTGGAAGATGTAAGAAGCAAATATTCAGATTCTATGAGCGAATTTTCAAAATCAAAAAGCGAACTTGAAAGTATGAACAGAAACTTTGAAAACAGCGAGAATATTTTAAAAGAAAAAGCTGATTTCATAACTTTAACTGCTCCGAAAATTGATGAATTAAATAAACAGTTAGATAAATTAGAAGAAAAGAATGTCAAAATTTATGATGATATGGCAATCTGTCAGGAACAAATCGAAGAAGTTGAAAAACTTATTAATGATAAAGATTTGAAAGACCTGAAAGAAAAAACAGAAGGCGTTGAAGCTGAAATCAAAAGGCTTCAGGGTAAACTTATGGGTGCGGAGCACGATAAAAACGATCTTAACCGCCAGATAGCATTCCACAACAACCTTATAGAAACAAAAGAAGAAGAAATTACAAATATTGAACACAACAATTCAAAACTTGAAGAAGATAAAAAACAATATAAAAATGATATTGAAAATTTGAATAAAAAAATGGAGACTCTCCATGAACAAATTGCAGAAATAGAAGAAAAACTCGGCGAACTGCTTAAAGAACGCGACAGTATTCAAGAATCACTTGATAAACTTAAAGAAGAAAAATTCGCTAAAAATAACGAACTAGAAAAAATCGCAGAAGCGATTGAATCATTCAAATCACGCAGACGAGAACTTGAACCGCAATTGGAATCGGCAAGAAAAGAGCTTGAAGATGCAGGAGAAGATATCAACAAACTTGAACCTGTAGAAATCTCTATAGAAGAAATTACATCAAAAATACAACGGCTTGAAAAAAGAATGCAGGAGCTTGGCGATGTTAATATGAAAGCTTTGACTGCTTATGAAGAAGTTCTTGCACGTCAGAATGAATTGAAACAGCATATTGAAACACTTTCAAAAGAACGCAAAGAAATCTTAGACAGAATGCACGGCTACGAACAGCTAAAAAAAGAAACGTTTATGAAAACGTATAATCATATAAACGAAAACTTCAAGGAAGTCTTCCACCAGCTGTCAGAAGGCGAAGGAGAACTTAAACTTGAATGCCCTGATGATCCTTTATCAGGCGGGCTTACAATTGAAGCACAGCCCAGAGACAAAAAACTTCAAAGATTAGAAAGTATGTCAGGCGGTGAAAAATCTTTGACGGCACTTGCTTTTGTCTTTGCAATTCAGCGATATATGCCATCTCCTTTCTATGCATTTGATGAAGTTGATGCAAGTTTAGATACTATGAATGTTGAGCGTATCGCCCAGATGGTGCAGAACCAATCAAAAGATACGCAATTTATAGTAGTTAGCCACAGAAAACCTATGATAGAATCAGCTAATAGAACATTAGGTGTTACACAGAAAGAAAAAGGCATTACAAAAGTTACAGGTATAAAACTGAGAGACGAATAATAAACAATGAGTACAGAGACAGCATTAAATTATAACTTAAATTTACCTGATTTAGGCTTATCAACAGACGGCAAGCCCAAAAGTGAAGGTATCGGAATTTTAGTCGATATGGCTAAAGCCGGAAAAATTGATCCCTGGAACATCGATATTGTAGATGTTACGGATAAATATCTTGCTCACATGGTTCAAATGAAATCTCAAAATCTCAGAGTTACAGGCAGAACCTTCTTATTTGCCGCGATACTTTTGAAATTAAAATCAAATGTTCTGGAAGGTGTTGATATTACGCAGTTTGACACGCAGGAAGAAGATAATATCCAGTATGATGATGACGGATTTATTGTCGATTACGGTGAAGATGATTACGTGCCGACAAATAACGTTATATCAATTGATGAAGTTCTTCAAAGACGTACAAGCGTAAGATTAAATCACAACCGCGTTGTAACTTTGAAAGACTTAATCAGGCAATTGCAGTTCTATGAAAAATTAGAGCAGAAACAATCTTTGAAAAGTGCGCATGAAAGAGCTAAAAGACGTGTTCAATCATATTCAAGACTGACACCCGATGATATCGTAAATCTTGCGCATGAAGAATATATTGAAACATGTGTTCAAACATTAAAAGAAAATTTATGTCAGATTTTTGAGAAAAATGATAAAATAGAATTGAATGAGCTTACTCTGCTCGGAATGGACAGGATAAGCGCATATATTGCACTGTTGTTTTTAACGGCAGAAACAGACTATGAACTGGAACAGAAAGAATTTTATTCTGATTTGTATGTTGTAAATGCTAAAGACAAAGCAGAGCAAATTGATTAAAATTCTGAAACAATTTCAGAATGACAGATTAAAGACTGATTAACTCAGAGGACAAAAAATGGAACAGTTGAAATCGAGAATTGAAGCAGTTTTATTTATTACGGCAAGAGCAGTTTCGCTAGATGAGATTGCAACAATTCTCGGCGAAGATACAGAAACGATAGAAGAAGCAATATTAGAGCTGATTATGGATTATTCCACAAGAGAAGGCGCTCTGGAAATTGATGATGAAAACGGTTACATTCTTCAGGTAAAAGAAGATTATATGGATTTAGTCGAGCTTCTCTGCCCTGTTGATTTAAAACCTGCAGTGCTTAGAACTTTATCTGTCATTGCATTAAAAGAGCCCATCAGACAGACAGATTTAAAAGAATTGCGCGGGTCAAACGCGTATGAACATGTTCAGGAGCTTGTTGAAAAGGGGTTAGTATCAAAAACCCGCGACAAAAATGGAAGAAGTTTTAATCTTAAAACGACACCAAAATTTGCAGAATATTTTAAACTAAAAGGCGATACACGCTCCCTTGCAAAAATTCTTGAAATTGATAAAGGGATTAAAGATAATGACTCAGAAAAACAACAATGACAGATTAATAACAATATTTATATGCGTATGTGCAATAATATTCGGACTTGTATATAAATTTATGCCTCAATACTATTTTATGCAGGGCAATAAATTTTTAAAACAGCAAAATTATGTTAAAGCATATACAAGTCTTAAAAAGGCTTATTCTTTAAATAAAGCTGATAAAGAATATAAATATTACTATGTTCAGTCATTGTTAAATCTAAAACCCACTCTTACCGTTCAAAAAGAGGTATTTGATATTGCTTCCGGAAAAGATAAAGACAGTGCCCAGCAGTCTGCTATGATACGCGTTAATAATTGGAGAGAAAATGTAATACAAAAAACCGGTGATAATTATATTGAACAGGCACCTATGGACAGCAGAATTATACGCTGGGATATAAATACATTCCCTTTAAAAATAACAATAGTTAATAACAGTTCCATATCAATTCCTGACTATTACAGAACTGAAATAATAAGAGCTTTTAACCAGTGGCAAAGTTCAACAGGATTTATAAAATTCCAATACACAGATAATGCTAAAGATGCAAATATTACAGTAGAAATATCAAATCTTCCCGATAATATATGCAGCGGCAATGTCTGCAAATATGTCGTAGGCTACACAACTCCTGATTACAAAGATAATATTCTTAAAAAAATGACAATAACTTTGTATGACAGAGATCCTCATGGAAACTATTTTTCTGACAAAGAATTATATAATACCATACTTCATGAAATCGGACACGCGCTCGGCATAATGGGGCATAGCTACAGTTCTGAAGATCTTATGTATATGAGTACTGAAAATAATAACAGTTTTTATACACCTTACAGAAGTTCATTTCAGTATCTTTCTTCAAAAGATATAAGTACAATGAAATTGCTTTATATGCTTGTACCTGATATAACCAATACACCGCAGAATAAACTGAATAAAAAAGGGCTGATATACTCTCCTGTAATTCTCGGAACATCAAGCCAGATATCACTAAGAAAACTGCAGGAAGCAAAAAATTACATAAAAAATGCTCCTGATATGGCAGGCGGATATATAGATCTCGGCATAGCCTATGCTGAGCTGAATAAAACAAAAGATGCAGTAAAAGCAATGAAAAAAGCTTATGAACTTTCAAAAACAAATAACGAAAAATATATCGCATCTTATAACCTTGCAGTAGTTTTCCTGAACAGCGGCCGTCTGGATGATGCTGAAAAATATGCAAATATTGCAAAAGGGTTTTCAAATTCCGACGAAATTACAGAATTATTAACAAATATAAATCACGCAAAAGCGTCGCAGGAAAAACCTTTTAATGAAAAAGTTATACAGACGCAATAAATTTTAAATATTTACAATTTCTTCATAAAATCTTTATTTATAAGCTTGTTTAATATATATTTAATTGGTTTGGTAAAATAAAAAACGGAGATATTCAGTATGTATAATGCAGCTATAATCGGAGCAGGTCCTGCCGGAATTTTTGCGGCTCTTGAGATAACAAAATTAAAACCCGACTGGAAAGTTATTTTAATTGAAAAAGGGCAAAAAATTGAAAAAAGAAAATGCCTGCTGAGAGAAGGCTACGAAAAATGTCCGACCTGCAAAAAATGCGGTCTGCTTTGCGGCTGGGGCGGAGCCGGTGCTTTTTCCGACGGGAAATTGACTTTAACTCCAGATGTTGGCGGTCATCTGGTTGATTATATGGACAGAAAAAAAGTTGAAGATTTAATTGCATATGCAGATCAGCTTTATCTTGATTTCGGTGCAACTGATGAAGTTTTCGGTACAGATATGAAAACATTTCGTGAACTTGAAAGACAGGCATCACTTGCAGAATTAAAACTTGTACACTCTCCGGTCAGACATCTTGGAACAGAAAGAAGCCTTGATGTTCTCAAAAGCATGCAGGATTACCTTGATGAAAGAATTACTATTTTAAATGATGTTTCTGCTAAATCCTTAATAGTTGAAAATGAACAGGTAAAAGGAATAGTTCTTGATAACGGCGATACAATCTGCGCTGAATATACAATTATAGCTCCAGGCAGAGAAGGTGCAGACTGGCTTACACGTGAATTTGCCGAACATAAAATCGGAATGGTTAATAATGCTGTAGATATCGGGGTTCGCGTTGAACTTCCCGCTCCTGTTTTTGAACCATTAACAGACAAACTTTATGAATCAAAATTGATATACCACTCTCCGACTTTTGGTGATGAGGTGAGAACATTCTGTATGAACCCGAACGGAGAAGTTGTTCAGGAAAATTACAACGGAATATCAACCGTAAACGGTCATAGTTATGCTGAAAAAACAACAAACAATACAAACTTTGCATTACTCGTAAGTGAAAAATTTACAGAACCGTTTAAAGAACCTATTCAATACGGCCAGCACATTGCAAGACTTGCAAACATGCTTGGCGGAGGAATTTTAGTTCAACGCTTCGGGGATTTATTAGACGGGCGTCGTTCTACTCCCGACCGAATTAAAGCAAGTATTATCAAACCAACTCTGACTTGCGCTACTCCCGGCGATTTAAGCCTTGTCATTCCTTACAGACAAATGACAAGTATTATTGAAATGCTTCAGGCTCTTGATAAAATCTGTCCTGGTACAGCTTCAAGATATACACTGCTCTATGGAATAGAAGTTAAATTCTACTCTGCCAGAGTTAAGCTGACAAATGAACTGGAAACAGAAGGTGTCAAAAATCTTTTTGCAATAGGCGATGGTGCAGGTGTAACAAGAGGATTAATTCAGGCTTCCGCATCAGGAGTGTTTGTTGCAAGAACAATCTGCGGCAGAAATCATGGAGCATAAAACAAATGTCATGCGGGAGCTTGACAGATTAAAAATAAAATATAACCATTACTTTTATGGTGATACAGATGCAGTAAGCGGATTAGATGTTGCTTCTGTTCTTAACCAAAACCCAGCGAAAGTATTCAAAACACTTGTAACTGCCGGCAAAACCAAAAAGTATTATGTTTTTATGGTTCCAGTTTCAAATGAACTTGATTTGAAAAAGGCAGCAAAAGCCGTCGGAGAAAAATCTATTGAAATGGTAAAATCAAAAGAATTATTACCTTTGACGGGTTATGTTCATGGAGGCTGTTCTCCTGTAGGAATGAAAAAATTCTTTACAACGGTAATTGACGAAAGTGCAAAAAATTTTGATACAATAATTTTCAGCGCAGGCAAAATCGGTTATCAGGTGGAATTACCGCTTGATGAACTTGCAAAGATAATCAGGTTTAATATTTCGGATTTAACAATTTAAGACTTTGATATTATTCTAATTTCAATACAACTTAAAATACCAGAAAACACCCTCAATTTTTATAAAAGGGTGTTTTCACAGACTTTTAATATTAACATTAATTATTATAAA
>CALURE010000079.1 GCA_944323095.1 Candidatus Gastranaerophilales bacterium | reverse complement strand
AAAAAAATCTTATAGTCTAAAGGTTAAAAACTTCTAAACCTTCAAACTATTCTAAAATTTTATAATTTTTGTTTCCTTAAATTAATTTACGACTTTTTTACCCGAAAGTCGTTTTTTATTATTCTGATTGAATACTTATATTCATAAATTCAATATCATCGTAATCAATATAAGCAGTTTGCTTCAAATTACGTCCGGTTCTAATTGTGATTTCATTCATCTGCCCCGGTTTTAAAAGATTATTTGGAATTTTAATGCGCTGCCCGTCACCGTTAAGCTGGATTTCAGCAATTTTAGAACCGTTAAAATAAACCTCGGGAGGACTTGAAAAAGAATGTACTATTGAATTTTGTTTCATTGTTTTTGCCATAAAAGTATCAATTCCGATAATTGAACCTATTACAAGATAATTTGTTTTAGCCAGAGCGTTAGCAGCAATCATAAATGATTTGGTATAAAAAGGTCCTATCGACTTTCCTCTGAATTCTCCTGAATTAGCGGAATTTGATGAAAAATTGTCATCCCCGAGATGAAACATATCAGATGCAATAATCACGTCCTGTACGTTACTTTTTTCTATGCCCACAATAATAGGTTTAGATGCTGTTTTTTCATCAATAGTAAACGAAAAAGGCCTGTATCCTTTTTTTTCAACAGATAATATGGTAGTATTTTTAATATCTGCGTTTAAATGAAAAGCACCGCTGCCATCTGTATAAGTTGTAAAATTTTGTTTTGGCAAACTGACTTTTGCTCCGCTGACAGGATCGTTTGTTTCTCTGTCAATTATCCTGCTTACATTTCCTGCACCGGTTTTGCTCACTCCGCCTTCCATCACGGCAGAATAAGCAGAACTGCAAAAAAATGATAACAAAATTAACAAAATGAAAAACTGCTTCATAAACCCTCTTTTCAAAATTATCAAACATATTTTAAATTATTAAATAATCCAATATCATTAACCGCTTAAATAAAAAAAATAATAATTTAAAAAATTTTAAAAATTTTAATTGAAATTTTAAATGTTTTTGATAAAATAAAATAGTGACAAATAAATATATGCCGAAGTGATGAAATTGGTAGACGTGCTAGACTCAAAATCTTGTGTGGGCAACCACGTGCCGGTTCGAGTCCGGCCTTCGGCAAATAATAAGACACCTAACTGGTGTCTTATTATTTGATATAAGAGCAGAACTAGAACCTAAATGCATAGCATTATTTTCGGTTCGGCGGATTGTGAGCAGAGGCTGAAGCTATTTTGCTGTATGCTGAAAGCATACAGGCAAAATACGTAATGCCGTTTATCGCGAACAATCCAAGAAAGTCCGGCCTTCGGCCTTTTTTATTACAAAAAATTAAAAGAGGAACAAATGTTCATTGTTATCGTAGCTTCATGCATAGTATTACTAATATTTATATTCCAATTCATGGTCATAAAAAATAATATTAGTCATATGGATTTTGAAAAATTCGACATTAATATAAAACAAAAAACTATTAAAATAGGTACGTCTGTTTACCCGTTTAATTGTATCAAAAATATTACAGTAGATGATGATATGGAACAGCCTTCAGTAATGGCACGATATTTCACACGGACCTCATATTTGCACTATTTTGCACAAATCAATTTTCACTTGTATGACGGAAACACTGTGAAATACAAAACAAGTTTTAAAGGACAACTATATAAAATTTTAAAAACATTACAGCCGTATATTGCAATAGATGATGATATTGAACGGTTTAAATTTAATTTTTTAACAGGTCCTGTTATATTTGGAATAATCTTGTGCATACTACATTATTTATTTGATCTTATGCATAAATGATTATTACTTTCGCGTCTATGGATTGTGAACCCTACAATCCCATACGTTTTTTAATTTTTATCAATGTAATCATATTATCAAAATATGCAGGGCAGTAATTATACGGTGTCATCAAAGAAGATGTATTTTTTAACTCCTTTGAAGCTGTTTCTCTGTCATACATATCGTTAACATAAGTATATACAAGCATTGTAACAGAATTTGTCGAAGCATCCAGAACCGTGCACAAAGAATTATCTTTACTTGCAAGTGCTTCTTCTTTATTATCCATTAACATAATATTACAATCTTCATTGCGTTTTTTAATAAATTTGAATTTACTGAAAGGATTGGCATTATCTACAATAAGCTTGGCAATTAAATCGTCATTCTGGCATATATTTGCCTTGTCATAACTCTGTTGCTCCAAATAATAAATATAACCGCCCCAACCGCCAAACGCAACAAGAACAATAACCAGAAAACAAACAATCAGTTTAATTTTATTATTCATAATACCCCTTTAATTTATATACATATTATACCATATTTTTAATTAAAAAGTTTTATTTTTTTACATTTATACACAATTTGCTCTTTTTTAATTTATTTTTGCTAACATATATAAAAACAGGTGGCAAAAAAATTTTTGTTCAATTGTTTATTGTGTAAGAAATAAGGATTTATACATTGCAAAATACTATTATTAAAAACTACACAGAAATTAAAAATAAACAAAGTTTTCTTCATTCTGACAGTAATAATAATCGTTTTCTTTATATTGAAAAAAGATTAAACCAGATTTTTATTAACGAAATAAACTCTGAAAATTCAATATTTCGTAAAGTTAAAAGTTCTGCCATAAAAAAAATGGCTTTATTTTTGTCAAACAACATAACAAGATCGTGCTCCGTCGGGATTGCAGGCGAAACAGCAAGCGGCAAATCTACAATTGCACTTGATATAATAAATACAATTCAAAGTTTTGCGGAAGAATATTGTGTAAAAAATGCAATTACAAGAATAAACACTGATGATTACTATTACGACCGCTCAGATATGGTAAAAAAAGCCGGAAGTTTTGCAGAATTTGCCAAACACTACGACCTTGATGTGCCGGAAGCTCTTGAACTTGAATTAATGAAAAAACACATAAAATCGTTATTATTTGGCAAAGAAGTTTATCTGCCCGAATACGATATGTCAGGAACTGCAATAAGACGCGACAACGTAAAACTTGCTCTGCCATCCAAAATTATTATTTCAGAAGGACTTTTTACACTGACAGATAAAGTCGTTGATGCATTTGATTTTAAAATCTACGTTGACGTATCGCATAATGTACAAAAAGAAAGATTTTACAGACGCGCGCAGGAAAGAGATCTGGGTGATTCTGCGGATGAAGTTTATGAAAATGCTTCAAACAAAGCAAAAACGCACATTCACCCGACAGCTGCAAAAGCTGATATCATTCTTTCCGGAGAAGCTGACCGTTCGGCTTACCGCAAATTTATAAATCAAATTCTTATGCTTGTGAAAGAGATTTATTTTTAGACTGTTCTTTAATTTTGTTTTCTCTGTTATATCTGAATTTTGTAAACAGGTTTGATGAGCCGGCTATAAAAAATCCCATTACACCTATTCCGAACAATAAAGGCAGACCGGCAATCAAAACTTTTTGTTTTAATAGTTTTTTATACATAGCATCAATATTACCGCCTTTGCTTTCTGCGATTTTCCTTAAATCTTTAAGCTCTGGAACTTCTAAATTTTCATTAATAAGTTCTCTGCATTTGCCGTTTTTATAAAGAAGTTTTCTAAACCCTTTTTCAAGCAATTCATTTCCGCAAATAATATAAAAACCTACAAGCGGATATCTGAATAATGTTTCAAGGAAATTTTGCTTTCCCCTGTCTTTAGAGGCTCCAAAATATCCCGCCCCGCCGACCAGAACACATGATGCCAGCTGTCCGCGGCTCAAGGCAAGTTTCCCGTTGTTATCGGCAAAATCAAGACTTAAATATTTATTAAAAAAATCAGCTTTCTTTTTATTATTCTTGAAAAATTTTGTTCCGGGGGCAAGAATTGCTCCGGATAAATTTTGTAAAAATTTAGAATTTTCACCGCGTTTTAAAAGTAATGCACTCAGGGCTAGGCATCCGCCATATATCATACCAGCAAGCTTAATATGTTTTTTGGCGCTCTTTTCAACTTTTTCAGACTGCTCTTTATTTTCAAGCTTACCTTTATTTAAATTTGCTATATTTTCAAAATCTGCCTGCTTAAAAACTTTCAGGGTCATTAAATTTTTAAAATAATTAAGAGTAAATTCGACAAGCGGAATTGCAAAAGCGCTTAAAGCCAGAGCAGCCTTCACAGGCAAAAGTTTTTTCACGGCAGCAGTGTTATTTGATTTTAACAATTCGACAGCAGGTTTTGAGATGTTATGTTTCAATTCTTTAGGGAGTTTTTTGGAATAAATTTTTCTAAAAATACCTTCCCCTAAAAGAGCAGGGAAATAATATACTAAAATAGATTCTGAAAGTTCAAGAAAGCTGTTTTCTGCTAAATCAGCTCTGCTTCGTGCGAATACGGCTTTCGGAAGCAAACCTGTTGTGCTATCCTGAATAAAACGAATATTTGAAAGTCCAGCTCCGCCTTCCTGTACACTTATAATTTTACTTGCAGCTTTTAAGCCTAAGCCGATATTACCTGCGTTTGTAAATGATATATTATTAACATTATTTGTTTTCATAAGTAATTCCTTTATATAAACTGACAACACAAAAAAAATGACCCGCAAAAAATAACAGGTCATTTTTATATAATAAAATTTTATCAGCTTATTGCCAGCTTAAACGACCTGTCATTTCAAACAGGTGCCACCAAGATTGAGTGTTTAAATTTAAGTTTGGCATAAAATTACTTTTCCTTTGCTAAATTATACTAACATAGTAATAATAAAAATGTCAACAAGTAGTTTAGAGATGAATTTTCACAACAACTTTTTTAACATTCTGCGGAGAATTTCCGAAAGTCATCTGGGGCTTATGAGCTTCATGCGGATAAATTATTGCAAATTTTTCAGGCTGCAAGATTACTTTGTCAATTATTCTATCCGGATTTTCAAAAAACATAATATCTTTTTGTGCATCATATTCTTGAAAAACTTTTAAACCGCCAACTAATGTATAATCTAATTCTTCTGCACCTGAAAGAAGCATTTGAATATCAATATACTTTTTATGAGCTTCAAACTTGCAATTTTCGGGCATTTTAGTATCATAAACATCAATATTTGCATATGAAAACTCATCTATTAAATAATGCCCTGTTTCAATCTCAGGAGTCAATGAAATCAAAAAGTCAAAAACATTTTTTGAAACAGCATTATAATTTGAGATATTTTCAAGTTTATCGATAATCATAGCTACTCCAATTCTGCCATAGCGCGTTCAAAATCTTCTTTATTCGGAGCTTTTCCGTGCCAGCCGGCATTATTTTCCATAAAGCTGACCCCCTTGCCCTTTATTGTATCTGCAAGAATTACAACGGGCTTACCTGCATTTTTTGCCGTTTCAAATGCCGTATAAATTTGCTCAATATCGTGTCCGTCAATTTCAATAACATCCCAATTAAAAGCTTTAAGTTTATCAGGTAAAGGATCAAGAGATTTAACATTTTCCGTGCATCCGTCAATTTGAAGCCTGTTTCTGTCTATAATTGCAATAATATTATCAAGTTTCAAATGTGCTCCGTGCATAAATGCTTCCCAAACACTACCTTCCTGCAATTCACCATCCCCTAAAAGACAGAATACTTTTGCAGAATTTTTATCAAGCTTGAGGGCAGCTGCAATCCCGCATGCAATAGACAGCCCCTGTCCGAGAGAACCTGTTGCAACCTCAATTCCAGGGCAAAAAGGAACAGGATGCCCTTGCAGTCTTGAGCCTAAAATTCTGAATGTCATCAATTCCTCAGAAGGGAAATAGCCGTTTTGCGCAAGCACTGAATACAAAGCAGCAGAAGCATGCCCTTTTGAGAGAACAAAACGGTCTCTTTTATCAAAATCTTTTGATTCTGACCATTCCGGACAAATATTCATCACTTTATTATACAGAACAGTAAGGATATCAATCGATGACAAAGCACCGCCAATATGCCCTGATTGAGCATTATAAACCATTTTTAATATATTTTTTCTGTTTTCTTTTGATAAATTTTCGAGCTTTGTTATCTCTGCATTACTTAACATAAATTTAAACTCCTTCCGGCATAAATTTTTCTTTCAAAACTTTTAAGACAAACAGCGGTAATACCGGAAAAATTCTTTTAAATCTTTTAGGCTCTTTTATTGTCCTGTAAAGCCACTCAAGTCCTAATTTCTGATAAATAACCGGCGCACGTTTTACAACACCCGACCATACGTCAAAACTTCCGCCGACACCGATAAATAAAGTTTCGGGCATTAATTTTTTAGCCTTAAATATAAATTCTTCCTGCTTTGGCGAGCCAAGGGCACACAAAACAAGACGCGGCTGTCTTATTTTCAAATCATTCAAAATACTTTCATCATTTTGGAAATAACCGTCATGGCAATATGTTATATACAAATCAGGCAATTCATTTTGAATATTCTTTTTTGCAGCTTCGAGAATATCTGCTTTTGCGCCGATAAGTGCTGCAGATTGACTTGTTTTGGCACATTCTTCAAGCATTCTGTGTGCGAATTCAATACCTGCAATTCTTTTAACATCGTATCCCATAATTTTCAAACCGATTTGCACACCTATCCCGTCCGGTATAACCAGTTCCGCATCATTAATAATATTTTTTATATCGGGATTAGAAATCATTTCAGGATTAATAGTGACTACCTGACCTGAAAGTGCTTTAGCGTAATTTACAGCACTCTCAAAGTCAAAAGTATTAATCTTATATCCGAGCAAATAAACAGTATTATCCATATAATTATTATATATCAATAAATTTAATTCGTAAAGAAAAAAGCAGGTTAAAAGCCATAATACTAAATCCCTCTCTAATATGAGAGGGATTTAGCGATAATTATTGTCCGTCAATATATTTTAGAAGAAAAATCCGATTGGTTTAACAGGTTTCAATTTACAGGATGAAACATTGTTGCTGTTTATGTTACACCCAGGATCAATTTGATACCCGTCACAATAAGGGGCTCTGAAATCGATGTAGCCCGAACGGCAGGCGGCTTCCTGAAAAGATACTCCTTGAGCGACCCATCTCAAGCCGCGCTGCTGGAAACGTTT
>CALURE010000078.1 GCA_944323095.1 Candidatus Gastranaerophilales bacterium | reverse complement strand
AATTAAAGAAGCCTCTGTATTTAGCAGAGGCTTCTTTGTTATTATTTTTTTGCTTGAGTTTTTATATAAGTATAAGTGCCGGCACCTGCGGCAATTACTCCGTTTGCTATAATTGATGTTGTCAGCGGTTTTGTTTTGAGAAATTTACCCGCAAAAGTTACAACTCTATCAAGCACCACACCGAAGCCAAACCATGCAGCTGTTGTATTCAAACTTGCTTTCACCGGACTGATTTTAGCAACAGGTTTAGCTTTCAGACCTTCCATAGTATTCTGGTCTTTTTTTGCAGTGAAAGTATTTGGGGTATTTGTTTTAAATGTTATTGGGGATATCATTATTATTTCTCTTATCTAGTAAAAATTTGCCACAGTAAAGATTATACTACAAGAAAAAATTTTGTTTTATAATAATTTCAATGAAAAAAGTAGAACTTTTAGCGCCTGCAAAGGATAAAAAGACAGCAATTGCAGCTATAAATTCAGGATGTGATGCCCTTTATATCGGCGCACAAAATTTCGGCGCGCGCAAAAAAGTTCCGAATTCTCTTGAAGATATAAAAGAAATTGTTGATTATGCACACAAGTTTTATGTAAAAGTTCACGTAACTGTAAATACTATTTTAACGGATGCAGAGCTTGTTGAGGCGCAAGAATTAATTCAAAATCTGTATGATATCGGAGTTGATGCCATAATTGTTCAGGATACGGGGATTTTTAAACTTGCAATAGACGGCAAACTCCCGCCGATTGTTCTTCATGCAAGCACCCAGTGCGATAATAGAACATTAGAGAAAGTGAAATTTTTTAAAGAACTTGGTGTTTCGCGGGTAATTCTTGCAAGAGAATTGTCTGTTGAACAAATTAAAAATATTTGTAGTCCTCTCCCGGGAGAGGATGTCCGAAGGACAGGAGAGGGTGCTATTGAGATTGAAACATTTGTACATGGCGCGTTATGTGTTTCATACAGCGGACAGTGCTATTTGAGTTATTATATCGGCGGGCGTTCTGCAAACAGAGGAGAATGCGCGCAGGCTTGCCGTAAAAAATATTCACTTGTTGACGATAAAGGAAACATAATAGCTAAAGACAAATATCTTTTGAGTATGAAAGACTTTAACGCATCGTCACATTTAAAAGAATTAATTGATGCAGGTGTTAAATCTTTCAAAATTGAAGGACGGCTTAAAGATGAAAATTATGTGAAAAATGTTGTTGCATATTATAGATGCGAAATTGATAAATTTGCTCAAAAAACATCTTCCGGCAAAATCTTTTTGGACTTTGAACCGGATGTAAAAAAGAGTTTTAACAGAGGTTTTACAGACTACTTTTTAGACGGTCGTAAAAGATGTTTTAATTTTGACACTCCAAAATCCATAGGTGAAAAGTTAGGCAAAATTACGAAAGCCGGCAGGGACTATTTTGAAATTGGAGGGCAGGAAGGCAAGAAGGCAGGAGGTCAAGCTTGTATCAGAATAAATCCTCAGGATGGATTGTATTTCAACGGACAGGGCTGTCTTGTAAACAAGGTGGAAGGAAATAAAATTTACCCGAATAAAATGGATGGGATTGCGGTCGGAGTAGAAGTTTTTAGAAATTTTGACAGCCTATTTGAAAAACAGCTTGAAAATTCCAGAACAAAACGTCGTATTGGGGTTAAATTTATTTATTCTGACGGGATTTTGAAAGCCGTTGACGAGGATAAAAACTCTGTAAATATTGAGTTACAGGCAGACGAACCGCCTAAAAATCCAGAAAAAATGAAAGAAAATTTTATAAATCAGCTTAAAAAAACAGGCGAAAGCGATTTTTATGCAGAAGATATTAAAATTGACGATGATGTGCCTTTTATGCCTGTTTCAAAAATTAACGAACTTCGACGTAATATTCTTGATATGTTAATGGCTGAACGTTTAAAAAATTACAAACGTGAAATTCAAAAACCTTTAAAATATACAAAATTTCCTCAGCACAAACTTGATTACAGAGCAAATATCCACAACGGGCAAGCAAAATCTTTTTATGAAAACTGCGGGTGTACTGTTTGCGAGATGTCTGCCGAGAGCGGTTCTTTTCCAAAAGAGCTGATGCGCACAAAACACTGTCTGAAATTTGCGTTCAACATGTGTAAATCTCCTAAAAATCTTTTTCTCATTGATGAGAAAGGACAGAAATATCCTTTAAAGTTTGATTGCAAAAACTGTGAAATGGTAATTTTAAATTCTTGCAGTTAACCTCCTGATTTTTGTTTATCAATGTCATCCCGAACTTGTTTCGGGATCTAATAGAAATGCTGAAATAAATTCAGCATGACAAAATCAGAAGGCTAATTGTTTGCAGTAGTTTTTGTTTTAGCCAGCCAGTTAACGCAGATATTCACAAATTTTTCAGGTTCATCAAGGTATAAATCTTCGGCATGAATGCTGTCAAACAGTTCAAATCGTTTTTCACAGACTGCTTCTTTATAAAGTTTTTCTGTATGCCACGGGTGTACTGTCGGATCTTTTTTCCCTGCAATAAAAAGTGTAGGCGCTTTTACATATTTTATAATATCAACCGGTTTAATTTTAGGATGCATCATCAGATAGATAAATGACGGACGTACAGAACACCAGCGTTTTGGTTCACATTTTTTTAAAGTCGGAAGCCAGGCTTCTTTTTTCCACATCTGGTTTTCGATTTTGTCAAAATCAGCGGGCGCTGAAACTGCAATAATTTTATCAATATCGTTATAAAGCGCACCGTGAATTAATACAAGCGCACCGCCGAGTGAAAATCCTGCAAGATAAATTGTTTCATATTGTTTTTTTGCATAATCAACAACAGCCTTTAAATCAATTGGCTCTTTATTTGTGAACGTGTAAAATCCTGAACTTTTTCCGTGCCCTCTACAATCAAAAGATATTACATCATAATATTTTGAAAAGTCAGCAGCAAGATTTGAAAAAGCCCTGCTGTCTTTTGTCATAAACCAGCCGTGTACAATAATTACAACTTCCTTGTGATTAGTTTTGTAATGATTTAGCGCAAGTTTTATTCCGTCCGATGTCTTTAAAAAAATCTTTTCCATATTTTTATTATACTATAATTTTAATTTGTTAGATAATACCCACCCCTTCCCTCCCTAATCAGGGAGGGAGTAAGGGAGGGTAGAGATTTTATTATAAGCATAGGAGTTGACATTCTCAAAAATACCCTTAAATAAAATGTGTAGATTTCATACGAAAGTATGACGCAGGATAGCAGGTTTTAGTATATAGTGAAAATACCAGAGGGTAGAATTTGTGTTAAACGGTATATTTCAACGGCCTTATTTGAATAAAGACGGGAGAAGTCTTGTTAAAAGAAAGCAGGACGAAGATAAAAACACGTCTTTGACCCAGCGTGAACAACAGACTGATGAAAATTCCAGAAGCAAGGGACTTCAATATGTTGAGCAAAAGAAACCCTCTTACACCCCTGCATATCAACAGGTAAACAATAACGGCGAGCAGGTTGACTGGCGCCGGATGCGCTCTCAAATTCAAAGTCAGGCACAGGCAAGAAATCAAAAGCCTGCTTTTGAAACTGCCGGTCAAACTCAGGAAATTACCCCTTCCAAAACCCTCTCAGGCAGAAGTACGGTTATTAATATTGCACAAATTCTTAAAGATTTTAGAAATACCGCGGCCGCTATCGGCACCCCTGATGATTTGAAAGAAGAAGTAAACGGCTATCTTTCACTTATTGAATCTCAGGTAAAAAAAGATAACCCCAACACAAAGCTAATTAAATCCAATTTGAAAAATGCCTCATCTATTCTTGACGGTTATATTTCAGAGACCCTCAATAAAGATTCCAAAGTCGTTGAAAACTGGGTTGATGCCCTGTTTTTACAGCAGATTGATTTTAAATACAATGAAGATGATATTAACCCTCAATTTCTGGTAAAATTTCCCGAAGGCAGTGTCCGGCAGGAGGAAAAAACAGAAAATAAAGATGCCATCCATGATACGGTAACAGAACCTGTTCAGGCTGAAATTGAAACGGACGCAAAAGTTGTTTCTCTTGTGCCGCAGGATAAGGAATTGAAATCTTTGTTTATTCAATCAAAAAAACTTGCTTATGCAAATAACCCCCAAAAGGCAATAGAAACCTTTCAAAAAGCATTGTTTAGAGCAGATGAAATCGGAGATAACGAAACAAAATCAAAGATTTATTATGAAGTCGGCAGAATTTATGATGACCATGACTATTACCTGCAGGCACTGGCAAGTTATAATCAGTCTCTGCAAAATACAACAGATAACAATGTAAAAACAAAAGCACATTATTCAATGGCACAGATTTACGATGATGTAAATCAAATTCAGCCGGCACTTGATCATTACTTTAATTCAATATCTTATGCAGGTGAGGCGGAAAATCTTGCCGCTCAATCTACATCTCTCACAAAAATGGGAAATATCTTTACAGACATGTATGAAGATGAAGCAATGGATTATTATTCTGTTGCAGATGATCTTGCCGCCCAAACCGATAATTCTAAAATAAAAGGTTTTGTCTCCTCAAGTATGGGAAATGCTTATGAAAAATTCGGCGATTCCCAAAAGGCTTTAAAAGCATATTCAAAAGCAGTAAAACATTATGCTGATGCACAATCTCCTTTAAAGACAGCGCAAAATTACACGAAAGCAGCTGATATTATGGTTGAACACAGTAATGTTTCTAAAGCAAAAAGTCTTTTGGTAAAAGCACAGACTTATGCCCGCCAGACAGATGATGTAAATTTCATGAATGAAATTAACGATAAATTAAATGCTCTTGAATTGTTGAATTAACACGCAAAAAATTTTTTTGACGGGTTTATAATATTATAGCAATTAACAGGAGAAATTTATGAAGATTGAAAAAAGATGTTACACCCCGAATTTTAATGCAAAATTTATTCAAAGTGATGACTTGAAAAAAATTGCGGATTTTGCTGTTGAACATGGCAAATTTGAGAAATTAAATCAGGCAAGAAAAAATATTGATTCATCTTATTTAAGAAAAAAAATTTATGTAGACACGGGACAAAATGAAAAAGGTTATCCTTTTGTTAATTTTACTGTATTTGAGCCTAAAAAATTTGTTGTAATACCTTCATCAAATGATGATTACGTTAAGGTAAAAACAGTTCAGTATGTGTCAAATCAAAAAGGAAATCCGCTTTTGTATGCTTTTATAAAAATTATAAAGCTTAGCAATAATGCTCCGCACAATAAAATGTATCAAAATTTAATAGCTTCAAATAAAAGCTGATTGATTTATCAATCAGCTTTTTTAATCTATTGTTTAGCCATAATCTCTATTTCGTTGCCGTCCGGATCTTTCAAAAATGCAATATACATGTTAATCTCGGGCATAAAATATGGCTCATAAAGATATTTATAACCAAATTTGTTCATTTTTTCCGTAAATTCTTCAATTGATTTTGATTCAAAAGCAAAATGTCCGAAAGCATTTCCGTTTTTGTACCCTTCGTGAGGTGTTACGTTATTGTAAGTCAATTCAATTTGTGTCTGGCCGTCTTCATCGCTAAGGTAATATAATGTGCTGTCATCAAGTTTAACTTCACCTGTTCTGTTAAGATCCAGAAGTTCTGTATAAAATTTCATTGATTCATCAATATTCTTAACCCTTATCATTGCATGTAAAAATTTCATTTTTTAACCTCCAAATTAATCAATCCGGTTTGTCTACTTTAATCTATATGTGATATTACTCCTTTTGATGTGTTTTTGTCAATTTCTATAACATGTCTTATTATTGTATGCGACATCAAAAGAAGGTAGGGATTAATTTCGTTTGTATTGCTCATGTTAATTTTTGCCTGCGGTTTTTCCTGCGTTTCGTTAACGGTTGTTTGTGATGAGGTTTCAAAAGATACAACAGATTCCATTGAATAGTGTTTTTCATCTCCTTCTATCCGCATCACAAGTTCGTCTTTAGGAAATTCTTTCACACATTCAATATTGACATGAACGGAATTTGAGCTTTCAAGAATAAGTGTTGCGGTTACTGTTCCGTAATTTAATGTTGTTATTGTTATTATGAGAATGCTGTCAGAGCCGTCTGAGTTTTCACCTGTTTCTATTTCAAGGTCAAATCCTACACCTTCCTGCAGCGGAAGCCATGGAAGATATAAAAGCATCAGAAGTTTCATAGTCTGAGCAGAATCATTCTGTGAAGCAGCAGCTACACTTGCATTAATAAGTTTTGCTGTTTCCTTAAGCTGCGTTAAATCTGTAATGCCGAGTTTTGCGGAATTTGCCATTGTTGTAATTAATTTTGCAATTGCGTCTTTTCCGTTTGCCTGTATCATTGAGGCGATTTGTGAAAGATTTATGAGACCTGATGAAGATATGGCAAGATTTTTTATTGAATTTTGAAACTGGTTTAACACTGCCTTATTGCCGCCGAGAAGTATATTTTGGGCTTCTGAAAGCGAAAGCCCCTGCAATTGAGCAAGAATTTGCGCCTGTGTCTGTGAAAGAGCATTCCGCTGCATTGTAACCTGCCTTGCAAATTGCTGGTTAAATTGTGCAAGTGTAATATTTCTTTGAAGAATATATAAAAGTTCATTCAAGTTTTTGGGCAAATTCATCATTTCTTTTACATAAATTGACTGATCAGTACCCGCCATGTTTGCAATTTGCACCGGCGGCATTGTGTTTGCAGAATTTATCTGTGCTGCCTGCTGCGGCACAGGTGAAAAAGCTGCCTGAGCCGGTTTGTTTGCAGAAGTATTCCGGTTGATGTTAAGCGCCTTATAATTTACGAATTTTGAAATTAAATGCCCTAAATTCAAATCAGCCATAGCATTTATTATACTGATTTTTTAATCTTTGTCCAGATATTTAATGCTAAAGGGACTTATATCGCAGTTTACACCACATATTCTCGAAAAACAGCCATAATGTCATCCCGAACTTGTTTCGGGATCTCAAGCTCGCAGGGTGTGATAAGGATTTGCGTTTCCACCCTACGAAATAATGCAAAACATCCTTCCCTTATCAGGGAAGGATAAGAGGATGGGTAGCAATCAATACTCACCCCAGCCCTCTCCCACAGGAGAGGGAGTATTGTTCCTTATTATATTCGTAGGGTGGGATAAGCGTATGCGTTCCCACATTACAACCTGCAATGAAAAAAGTAAATGTTATTTAACATATCAAATGTAACGAAATGTAACGTAAATATGATAAAAAATAACGTATTTCATCA
>CALURE010000077.1 GCA_944323095.1 Candidatus Gastranaerophilales bacterium | reverse complement strand
GTGTTGTTATTTGTCTGGTATTATTGAAATTTAATACCATAAGCACGCTTGATTTTATACTTATAGGGCTTCTCGGGGCATTTACATACGGTCCTCAGATGATGATAGGCGGGTTGTGTGCTGTTGAATCAAGTTCAAAAAAAGTTGCATCTGCTGCAACAGGCTTCACAGGAACATTCGGTTATATAGGTGCTGTATTATCATCGACAGGAACAGGATTTATGGTAGATAAATTCGGCTGGAACGGTGCAATTGTATTCTGGGTATTATCCGCTTTAATTTGTATTGCTATCTGTTCTGTTTTAATGATTGATGAGCGCAAGAAAAAACATCTATAGCTCAAGATGTTTTTACCGGAATTCTAAACCAGAAAGTGCTTCCATAATGGAGTTTAGATTTGGCATAGATGTCGCCGCCGTGTGCCTGTAAGATTTTGCGGCAGAGAGCAAGGCCGACTCCCGAACCTTGCTGTCTTTTAAGCTGGTTGCGGTTTACCTGGGTAAAAAATGTGAATATTTTAGTTAAATCTCTTTTGCTTATTCCATCGCCTGTGTCTTTAATTTCAAATATAAATTCCTGTTTTCTGCTGACGTATGTCAGTATTGAAATAGAGCTGTTTTCTTTGCTGAATTTCAAAGCGTTTGAAATTAAATTATAAACGAGCTGTTTAAATCTAATTAAATCAGCATTAATGATTACATCGGAAAGGGTGTAATTAATATCAATATTTTTTTCTTTCCGCATTTCATTAAAGCTCCATATAATATCGTTTATAACTTTTTTTGTTCGGATTTTTTCTTTTTTAAGTTCTATTGGTTTATATTCGCTTCTTGAATAGTCCAGAACATTCTGTATAAGGCTCATTAAATATATTGAACTCTGTGAAATGTTATTTAAATATTTTTCATTTTCCGTTCCCCGAAATTTTTCCGATAAAAGATCGGAAAAACCTATTATTGAATTCAGAGGGGTTTTGAATTCATGAGAAACACTTGCAAGAAATTCTGTTCTTTCTTTAATGCTTTTTTTCCTTTCATCATAGAGAGAAATGATTTCTAATTTTGTATTTACATATTCAATTAACAGATTTATAAGATTAATGAATTTTTTGTTAAAGTTTGGATTTTCGCTGATTATTATAATATAACCGGCAATATTGTTTTTGTATGAGAGTGGTTTAATAATTTTATTTTTTTTCGATGCAAATAAAATAAAATCGTTTAAATCTTCTATTTCAAAGCCGTTATAAAAATCAAGAAGTGTTTGTTTGATTTTTTTTAAATCTGCTGCAAGTTGTTTATTCTTTTTAAGATTTTCGTTTATTATTTGTTTTTTTATATCAATCTGGTTTGTCGCAAGATTAACAAGTCCGCTCCAGCATGCTGCAGCATTTGTAATCTCCATAATTTGTTCATTTAAAATATTTACTAATTCGCTTCTTTTTTTTGTGGTGTTTATTTTTTTTATGAAATTATATATTATTTTTTTATTCATTATATAATTATTATAATATGAAAAAGAAATTATACAGAGTTGAGAATATTTAAGTGTATATAGATAAGAAATTTATAAAATTTATATTTGTAGGTATGCTGAACACTTTATTTGGTTATTTAATTTTTGCTCTTTTTTTATTTACAGGTATTCATTATTCTATTTCTGTTGTTCTTGCAACTGTAATCGGTATTTTATTTAATTTTAAAACCACAGGTATAATTGTTTTTAAAAGTCATGATAACGGATTGTTGTTTAAATTTATATTAAATTATTGCATTACAATGTTGATAAGTATAGTATTGCTTTATATTGCTGAGCGTTTAAATTTGAATTTATATATTGCAAGTTTTGCGGTTACGGTTTGTATGGCAGTGTTATCGTTTTGTATATTAAAGTATTACGTATTTAAGGGGAAGCAATGAAAAAAATAAGTTTAGTTTCAAGCTGTTTTAACGAAGAAGAAAATATTGAAGATTTGTATAAAAGAGTTGTAAATCAGATGGAGAAATTTCATGGCGAATATGATTTTGAATATATTTTGCTTGATAACGGCTCTAATGATAATACCGCTCAAAAATTAAAGAAATTGGCATCTCAGGACAAGAGAATTAAAGTAATAATAAATGCGAGAAATTTCGGGCATATAAGATCGCCATATTACGGGATATGTCAGGCTTACGGTGATGCAGTAATTTATCTTGCATCTGATTTGCAGGATCCGCCTGAATTAATAGAAAAATTTATAAAGAAATGGGAAGAAGGTTATAAAGTTGTTCTCGGGCAAAAAACAAGCAGTAAAGAAAATTCTTTAATGTATTTTATTCGAAAATGTTATTATAATCTGATATCTTCGATTTGCGATGACGGGACAAACCTTGTCAAAAACTGTACAGGATTCGGGCTTTACGACAAATGTGCGGTAGATATATTCAGGGATATTAATGATCCTTATCCGTATTTGAGAGGCCAGATATGCGACATCGGCTTTGAGAAAGCTCTTGTGGAATTTGAACAGCCTCAAAGAGAAAGAGGAATTACAAAGAATAATTTTTATACACTGTATGATAATGCAATGCTCGGAATTGTTAAACATTCAAAAGTACCGCTTAGAATAATGACAATGCTCGGCTTTTTTACTTCTTTAATGAGTATTATAATTGCATTTATTTATTTGATTTTAAAATTATTTTTCTGGAATATGTTTGATTTCGGGCTTGCACCGTTAATTATCAGTATGTTTTTCTTTGGTTCGGTGCAGTTATTTTGTTTTGGAATTCTCGGGGAATATATAGGAGCTATTTATACAAGAGTTGATAAAAAACCTCTTGTTGTAGAGAAAGAAAGGATTAATTTTTAGTGGAAAATTTTTTTAAATGTTTGAAAAAGACTGAAAATTTATTTTTAATAATCTGTTTATTTTTTGGAATTCTATTTACAATAATCACTCCGCCTTTTATGGTTTCGGATGAAAATTCTCATATGGCGAAGATGTATAATTTTACTGAAGGTTCCATAAACTTTCAAAAGCTGACAGTGTCGGGGGGGGGGCAGATTTATGCTGTTTCGTATTTGCCGGAAAATTTGAAATTTATAATAACACAATACGAGGAGATGCCATTTGACCGTAAAATTAAGACAAGTTTCGATGATACAAAGTCGTTTTTAAAATTGCCTTTAAATAAAAATGAAAAAAAGGTTCATTTTTATTATATCCCGTCATACACTATTTTTTCATACATGCCGGGAGTGATTATTTTATTTTTCCTTAAATTATTTAATGTAAATCCGCTTGTCATGATGTATATTTTAAGGCTGTCATCGCTGGCGGCTTATATAGCTTTAACTTATTTTGCAATCAGAATTACACCTGTAAAGAAATGGCTGTTTTTTATGTGCGCACTTATCCCTACAATGATTTATACGGCTGCAGGAGTTAATACTGACGGGCTTATTGCAGGATTGTGTTTTTTATATACTGCATATGTTTTCAATCTTGCTTTTAACACAAATATTAAAAATATAACGAAAAAAGATTTGATTATTACTCTTTTATTAATTTCTTATATTACTGTGTGTAAATTTCCTTATGCAATACTGATTTTATTAATGACTCTTATCCCTGAGGAAAAATTTTCTTATAAGGCTCAGAAATTTAAATACATAGTTTTTCCGTGTATCGGATTTTTTCTATATACTCTTTTGAATACTTTGTATAATCGATATCTCTATGCGGGGGTAAGTTCTTTAAATCCATATTTGAAACCCGTTGGATTTATGCTCCATACAATGATTTTTCATCCTGATTTGTTTTTAAAATCGGTTTTCAGTATCTTTGAAGTTTCGGGGCTGCCTGTTTTCGGGCAGACAATAGGAGCATTCAGCTGGCAAAACAGGTTTATTCCTATTTCTTTTATATTCTGGTACTATGTTTTTCTTTTTACAGGTGCGGTATTTAAGGATAAAAAGGAATGTATTTCCGAATATCTGCTTATCAGAAATAAACTTTTATATGGAATATGTTATTCCGGTTTTGTAATTATGACAATCATTGTTTGTTACCTGCTTTTTTCAAGATCGGAGTACGATACTATAAAGAATTTTCAGGGACGCTATTTAATTCCGGTACTGCCATTGTTTTTAATGCTTTTTTCTACCGGAAAAACTATAAATTACAAAGTTTTTAAAGGAATTTCACTGATTTTTATTATCTTTATACTCTTTATTTTTTCCGTAAATATTCTTGTAAAATTCTATATATAAACTAAATCCGAAAGTTTAATTTCAAATATTTATTGTATAATTTATCTATGAACAAAAAATTGTATGTTATATCCGGTTCGTCAGGTGTGGGCAAAGGCACTGTTTTAAAGGCTTTTTTATCAAAAAATCCGGATTTTATGCTGTCAATTTCCTGCACAACAAGAAAACCCCGTGAAGGTGAAATTGACGGAGTTAATTATTTTTTTATGACAAAAGATGATTTTCAGTATTGTATAGATAATGATAAATTCCTAGAATGGGCAGAATTTGCAGGGAATTTTTACGGGACGAAGAAAAAGTTTATTAATCAATGTCTGGCTGATGGTAAAGATATTATTCTTGAAATTGATACACAGGGTGCGCTTCAGGTTAAAAAGAAGATGCCTGAGGCTGTTTTGATATTTATATGCCCCCCGTCTTTACAGGCTCTGGAAAATCGCCTGAGAGGCCGTCATACAGAAGATGAGGCCGCAATTCAAAAACGTCTTGAAGCTGTTAAAGAAGAACTGGCACGCGCAGAAAATTTTGATTACAAAATAGTTAATGATGATTTAGAAAGTGCCGTTTCTGAGCTTGAAAAAATAATCGCAGAGGAACGTAAAAAATGTTGAGTGGAAAGACTATTCTTGTCGGTATAACAGGCGGAATTGCAGCTTACAAAATTTGCGAACTTATCAGAATGTACAAACGTGCAAACGCAAATATCATTGTAGTTTGTACAGCGAATGCCCTGAATTTTGTGACAAAACTTACACTCCAGAATTTAAGCGGGAATGAAGTAGCAGTGGAAGAATTTGATGTAAAAGATTTTAAACCTGAGCATATTTCTTATGCTGATCAGGCTGACATTATGGTAATAGCGCCGGCAACAGCAAATACAATTTCAAAGATTGCACAGGGTATTTGTGATAACCTTTTAACGTCAATTGCCTGTGCTTTTACAAAACCTGTTATTATAGCTCCTGCAATGAATTGCAATATGTGGGAAAATCCTGTTTTACAGGAAAATTTGAATAAGCTTCATTATGAAATTCTTGAGCCTGAAAGCGGGTATCTGGCATGCGGATATGAGGGCAAAGGACGGCTTTGCTCTCTTGAAAAGATTTTTGATAAAACAGTTGAACTTTTAACATATAAACCTTTGAGCGGTAAAAAAATCGTCATAACTTCAGGCGGGACAATAGAGGATATTGATCCTGTAAGATATATTTCTAACTATTCTTCCGGCAAAATGGGGCTTGCACTTGCAGATACGGCAAAAAATCTCGGTGCCGAAGTTACATTGATTACCACAAAAAATGTTTCAAGAAAATATAATGTTATAAAAGTAAAATCAGCTTTTGAAATGAAAGCCGCTGTGGAAAAAGAATTTGAAAATTCAGACTGTATTATTATGGCTGCAGCTGTTGCGGATTACAGAGTTAAAGAAATTTCTCCGCAAAAAATGAAAAAGACTTCCGATGATGAAATTACATTGACTTTTGTCAAAAATCCCGATATTTTGAAAAGAGCTGTGCGGCAGGAGGTTAAAAACCTGCCCTCCTGCCATCTTGCCCTCCTGCCCTCTGATTGTCGGCTTTTGCGCGGAAAGCGAAAATTTAATTGAAAATGCAAAAGAGAAAATTCGTAAAAAAGGCTGTGATTTTTTAATTGCGAATGACATTTCAAGAAAAGACATCGGATTTTCAAGTGATTATAATGAGGTTACGATTTTAGATAAAAACGGCGGAATGAAAAAGCTTGAAAGAGCGGATAAAATGACAATTGCAAAACAAATTTTTAAGGAAATTTATGGATAAGTATGAAATTGTCAAAAGGATTGAAAATTTTGCACCTTTAGAATTGGCTGAAAGCTGGGACTGCTCCGGCTGGCTTGTGGAAACTAAAAATGCGAATATTCAAAAGGTATTGCTTGCACTGACTGTTACCGGTGATGTAGTCAGACAGGCAAAAGCAAAAAATTGCGATATGATAATTTCTCATCATCCGTTATTTTTTGTACCTTTTAATTATAAAGATATTGATATTTACTGTGCACATACAAATATGGACAGAGCAGAAGGCGGAACAACCGATAAATTAATAAATGTGCTCGGGCTGACCAAGACAAAGAATATCGGGGATTTTACCAGACTTGTAAGTTTGGATAAGCCTCTTGCTATTAAGAATTTTATTGATATTCTTAAAACGATTTCACCTAATATGCGATATGTGAATAATTTTGGTGCGGAAATGATTAAAAACATTGCATTTTGTGCTGGAAGCGGGTCAGAATTTATTCGGGAAGCTTATGAAAACAGAGCCGATGCTTTTGTAACAGGTGATTTGAAATTCCATACGGCACTTGATTCTCCGATTGCAGTATTTGATATCGGACATTTTGAAAGCGAGATAAAAGTGCTTGATATTTTTAAATCACTACTTTACGGTGTAGAGGTTTTCAAGGCAGAAGAATCATCACCATTTATTTACCACGGATAATCATCTTTAATTTCCCACCCGTCCATCATTATGAGTGCTGTACACCAGAATCCTTTTTTCCCTTTAGCGCAGGCATGTGTATTATTTCCGGTCAGTGTATGTCTGTCGTATTCTATCCCGAAAGTTTGCGATGTTCCGCCTCCATCTGCAAAAATAGTATTGCTATATCCAAAAGGTGCAAGACCGTTATTCTGTGTTATCCAGAATATAAATAGGTCTTTACCGACGATATTGGGATTTTTCAAACCATTTATATCTATAGCAAACGCTCTTTTGCCCCCTCCACTATTCCTGGATATTATCAGCATACTGCCATCTGAAAGAAAAGCAATAAATGAATTTTCTGTGCATACGTCATCAACACATGCTCCTCCACTTAAATATTTATATTGCAAATTTTGAAGTTGTATATTTGAATTATTTAAAGTTAAAAAATGTGATAAATATTTCTCAAAAAAATCATCGCTTGATAAAGATAAATCCCAGTATTTAATTTCCCCATTTTCTAATTCAGACAATTTTACTGCTTGGGAAAGAGTAGTATAAGCCTTTTTCAACTGCACAACAGTCTGTTTTTTCTGATAATTAGCAATCAATGCAGGCATTGTTAATGCTGCAACTATCCC
>CALURE010000076.1 GCA_944323095.1 Candidatus Gastranaerophilales bacterium | reverse complement strand
CCTGTTAGACGAAATATACTGCGATTTTACCCACAGGGCATCCTGCCTCGTAAGGCTCGTGAGACTCGCCTACGATGCAAGAGAATTCGCTTGGGGGTATTTTTTATGAAGTAACCAATAATGGTTGCTTTTTTTATTACAATTATTATGGAAACTTGAATTCAAATCGTATATTAATAATTTATTTAATTACGGGATTTAACTTGTTTTCAAAAATACGGTATCTCCATACATACTTGGCACTTTCAGAATTTGCACCATCAGTAAAATCCAAATTTATTGTATATTGTGTCAGGTATTTAAACTTAAATTTATTTAACAAATAATCATCTGTGTAATAACACTTAACGCTAAACGGAATTTTATCAACATTATCATAGGCAGAAACTACTTCATTCGGATACCGCTCATACAAACAATAATTACCGGAATTTGTGTTATCACGAATTTCGGTATCAGAGATTACAGAAATGTCAAATTTACGTTTTTCAAATTGTCTTATATTGGTAGATAACTGATTATCACTTTCAAATATAGCAAGATTGTAGTTTTCCATATTCATATTATCAATATCTTCCAGAGAGCCGTAATCTATTTGATAACCTTCAAAATCCAGCATTTTTATAAGAAATAATCTTTCAGCAACATCAGTAAAAAATATAATTTTATTTCGTTTATCAATATTCTTTTTTATATAATCACTAAACATACATGACTCATTTATACAAATCTTAGAATAGCGCGCTCTATCTGCCTCATTAAGCTTATCCAGAAAAACAAGCATTGAACACTGACCGAAATTCCTGATTTGTTGTATTGTGTAACCTTCTTTAAAATACCCGATAATTTTTGCCAGAGGACGTGAATACAGGTGGGTAGAAACCAGACACAAATAATACATTGCAAAAAATACTACAATAAATTTATAGATATTATTTTTCCTGCAATAAGAATAGACAATCACCGGTGCGGAAATTACGCAAAAAGACATTAAAAATCTTATGCTGTAAGACATAAATGCGAGTTTATAAGACATAAATAACAAACTTATAAGAAGAAGCATTGCAAAGCCGAAAATAACAATACTTCTTTTATTTCTGGAACAAAGCGGTTTAAACAATGCAAAAATCCAGAATGGCAAATACAGTATTAATCCCAAAACACCCATACCCATAACAGGTTCAACAAGCGTTGAACGATTTGCACCAAGAGTAAAAATACCTTCTTTATATGCTGACATATGCAAAGCGACAAGAAGTCCGTCTCTTATGTTTTCAATATGAGCTGCAAGATATTCATTCCACGTAAATCCCGCAAAATCCACAAACATAAACAGATACTTTATAAAATTGGCAGGTACAGCCCTCAAACCGTAGTCGCTTCCGTGTGATGCAAGCATATACTTAGAACCGAACATATTGCCAAAATCTATAAAATTTAAAATATAGTTATATGATGAAAAAATTATGAAATTTAAAATTCCAAATAAAATAAATTTTAATAAAGGCTTGTAAAACTCTTTTTTATAATAGTAATAAGCTAATGCTGTAAATCCTAAAGCACAACCCGGAACAATAATACATGCGGTAGTCTTAGTGCCAGCAGCCAGAGCATAAGCAAAAGCCGACATAAATACCGGAATAACACGTTTAGTTTTCAAACCGTACCAGAACAGATAAATTGAGGCAATTATAAGACCAGCAATTATCATATCCGTTTCTGTTGTAGTAATCTGCGCAAGAACTGATGACAATGACGTAATTATAAAGATAACCCATAATTTACGTCTCATACTGTACTTTAAAAGAGAAAGAATATTATATATCCCGAAAATTGCCAGTACAAAACCGCCGAAAGCTGTGTACATAATCCATGCCGGACGTTTTATAAACATAAAAACCCATGCAAAAACCAGTTCTGAATTAATCGGGAAAACAATATTGCGTATATCTGCAATAAAGAAATGGTTTAAATTATGGTTATGAATCCAGAATAAACTCCTTAATGTGTGATAAGATTCTGCATCAAAATTCATAACAGGCATAAAACTTGACATGAATAATGCACTGAAAACTGCTATACAAAAACCTCCTGACAATACAGCCAGATACTTATCGCGTTTTATACAATTCCAATATTTAAGAAAAAAATATTTACACGGAAGCTTCCAAACAGGTCTGCCTCGTTTCACCCACACAACTATGGATAATATTAAAAACAAGAAATTCAATATAAGTACACCGGCAACAGAAATTGCAGAAAACAACGATAGAATTTCCATCGTCAATACGACATTCCCAAACGCTGTCAACAGCAAATAAAATATCCCGTTGACAGGCTTTTCATCTACAAGCATACTGGTTATAAAATAAGATGTAACAAACACCGTTAAAAACGAAATTATAAATAAAATCATGCTACTCCATCTCCCATATTTAAAACTTTAAACAAAAAAATTTATTTTTTCAATTATGCCGTTATATCGCAGTTTACACTTAATATTGGTAAAAGCGTCATGTTGAACTAGTTTCAGCATCTCATAGCAGTTAGCCCCACAAGTTCAGAGCCTGCCCTGAATTTATTTCAGGGGTGACGATTCCAGATATTTTTAGTGTAAACTGCTATATAAATTTCTAAAATTAAGACTTTACAAATTAAAATGTTTGTATATAATATAAATTATGAATAACAAAAGAAATCAAATCCGACGAATAGTAAGTAACTTGAAAGGCTTGTTATAAAAATAAGACGCTTACTGTTTATCGTAAAAAAGTTTTTTTTATTACTTGACCTTTCCCCCCGAAAGGTCTTTTTTTTTTGTTAATAATCGTTAATATTAAACAAATATAAGGCAAGAAATTATTTTCAGCACATTTATACAAAAAGTGGAAGGATAAAAATGTATATAAATACGCGACGAAACTCAATAATCAAGGCGAATGCCCCAATCGTCAAATTAATGAACTTAATTTGGGGTCTGTAAGATTTTTGAGAGGCATCTTTTGCCCAGAAAGGAAATAAATGATAACCGCAGTTACGGCCAGCGAATATATATATTCAAAATTAGGAAGCAGTGCTTCATTATTACCCCTTGCAGTTAAAGATATTGCGAACAGCACAGGATTGACAATAGGTTCATATATTACAGGAAAAGATGTTGAGGGAAAAGACAGATTTATTGATGAATTCGGAACACAGCTTATATGGCTTGGAGGAATTCCGTTCTTTAAATTATTAACCGATCTTACACTCTATAAAATATTAGGGATTGACCCTAAATTTGATGTGAGAAATCTCAAAAATAAAGAAATACTCGCAAAAGCAATTGAAAATGCTCCGACAGAAAAAATTAAACAAAATATTATCAGGGCTTCTAAAAATCCGAAATATACTAAAAATCTTGCTATTGCCAAATTTGCATTTTCAACAGCTGCCGCTATATTGACCTATGCAGGTTTGACAAAGTTCAGACAGGATTACAGACTAAAAGAAGCCAAAAAGAAATTAAAACACGATAACAAAGAAAATTCAAATCAATTCCGGAACATGTACCTGCCTAAAACCCCGCAGGCATTTGAGGGGATAAAATCTTCAAAAGGAAATATAAGCTTTGGCGGAGCTTTAGAAGATTTTATGTTTAATCCGGTCAGAAATCTTATGATTTTAGACGGTTCAATTACTGCTGAAAGACTTGGAAGTTCGCAAAGCAAACAAGAATTTATAAATTACACAATAAAAGAAGGCGGTACATGGTTCTTTATGTACTTTGCCGGAGAAATGATAAGAAAACACTTTGAAAATAAATCAGAAGTTCCTATAAAACTTGATTCAATGATTATTGAAAGCAAAGAATTAAAACAGGCATTTAAGGATAATTCTATTAAAACAAGCCTTGATGATTATGCAAAGAAAATTTCTGATAACTCCAAAGACATAGATATATATAACTTCATCCATGAAAATCCTGATAATTTTATTGTAAAAATGGCTAAAAAATCAAAATTAATCAAGACATTGAAAAACTCTGACAAAATAGATACCAGAGAATTTATAGATATCAGTGATTTTAAAACTTTGAAAACTAACATCGAAGAATTATACAATAAAGCCCCCAAAGACAATATTGAAAAATATCTGAAAGATGTTATTAAGGCTAAAAGAGGGGCTGTGTTGAAAAATATCGGCATTTGCATCGGTGCGCTCGGTGTAGCGGTTCCGCTTCTTATGATTGCGATGAGATATATTCTCCCGAACAATAGAGCATATAAAGTTAGGGAAATGGCAAAACACGAAAATCAAAAGGAAAATTCTTTATCCAAAATTGCCTGAGCTGCCAAATAACCGGTTGACCAGCAGTTTTGCAGATTAAACCCTCCGCAAAATCCGTCAATATCCATGACTTCACCGCAAAAATATATATCCGGCACAAGTTTTGATTGCATTGTTTTGGAATTGATTTCTTTCAAATCTACCCCTCCGGCAGTTACGACTTCACCGTCAGGGAAAGTGCCTGTAACGGTAACATCAAAATTTTGAAGTCGTTTTAAAATCATGTCTCGTTTTTTACCGTTAATTAAATGACATTTTTCATCAGGATTAATCTTTAAGGTTTCAAGACAGTAGTGCGCCAGAGATTTAGGAACATAACAGCCGAGAACATTTTTTATACTTTTATGCGGATTTGAATTTAGTTCAGCCTGAAGCTCAATATCCCCGATAAAATTAAAAGTTAAATGATACGGAAACGTATCACGCGCTTTAATAGAAGATATTCTATATACTTCAGGACCGGATATACCTTTGTGGGTAAATAACACACCGTTGCTTGAAACACCAGCCAGATTTGAAAAATCTTCGCAGGTTTTTAACCCGACCAGTGCAGGTTTGGGTTCAACAATGCTATGCCCGAGTCTTTTTATATAATCATAAGAAGCATGACCGCCTGTTGAAATTACAACATAATCAGCTTTATAAGCCCCCATATTAGTAACAACACTAAAACCGCTATTTATCCGTAAGACTTCTTCTTTAATAAAATTCACATTTGACAAGGATTTGAGGAACTTTTCTCTAACATCAGCCGAACTGTTTGAAACAGGAAAAATTCTCTTATCATTCTGAATATAAGTTTTAACACCAATTTTTTCAAAAAATTCTATTGTATCCGCAGTTGAAAACTTTGAAAAAACAGAATATAAAAATTTTTCTCCTCTCGGATAATTTGACGCAAGCTCTTTAAAATCAAACACAGCATGCGCAAGATTGCATCGTCCGCCGCCTGTCGGAAGCAGAGAGCTTAAAGGAGATTTTTTATCAAATACGGTTACATCAAAATGTTCCTGCAAAAAATACGCACACATACACCCTGCAGGCCCGCCGCCGATTATTGAAACTTTAGATTTCGACTCTTGTTCCATATAAAAATACCATTTCCGGATTTTCTAAATCCCCGTGGAGTTCTGAAATAGTTTTATGTAAAACGGGATGTTCAAAATTAGGAATAAGCTCTAAAAGAGGTACAAGTGTAAAAGCACGTAAATGCAGATATTTATGGGGTACAATTAAATCATCGTCATTAATTATGTCTTTATTATAAAATAATATATCAATGTCTATTGTCCTGTCTGAATAACCCTTTCCCTCAGAAGGTCTGCGCCCAAGCTGTTGTTCAATTCTTTTGCACACATTTAAAAGATCACGCGCAGCGAGCGTTGTTTTTATTTCAACAACGGCATTAACAAACCAGTTTTCAGAATCCATCCCCCACGGTTCAGTCTCGTAGA
This sequence comes from Candidatus Gastranaerophilales bacterium, assembly GCA_944323095.1. Classification (GTDB taxonomy): domain Bacteria; phylum Cyanobacteriota; class Vampirovibrionia; order Gastranaerophilales; family Gastranaerophilaceae; genus Stercorousia. Next base: position 1,589 of record CALURE010000076.1, on the reverse strand, counting down.
ATGCAGAAGTTCGTATTAAACTAATTCCGTCCTCTGCCCCGAGCAAACTCGCCGCCTGCTGCAGAAAACCTATACGATCACCGCTGTTTGACCCTAAACTTAAATAAACTATTGCCATAATAATATTTTATGAATTTATACAACCAATGTCAATATGGATTAAAACAAATTTTTATTGTATGATTAATCTATGCTTATATACAGAATTTTATCAACAATACTATTTTTGTTAACACTTCCTGTCTATGCTTTTGTTAGAGCGCTGAAAGGCAAATTTCTACCGGGCTGGAAAGAAAAACTCGGACAGTTTGATGCTCCAAACCTAGGCGATAAAGTTATTATGTTTCATGGAGTGTCTGTCGGTGAAGTGATTGCTCTTGAAAATTTGATAAAAAAGACAAAAGAAACATTTCCTGATTATAAAATCGTTGTAACAACAGGTACTAAAACAGGACAAGAAATTGCTCATAAAAAATTTGATAGTATTGCTGATTTTATAACATATTTTCCATTTGATATTACAATATGCGTCGAATTATTCCTGAAAAAAATAAAACCTACTGCTGTCTTAATCGCTGAAACAGAATTATGGCCGACATTTGCAGCTTATTGCAAAATGAAAAATATCCCGCTTTACGTAATTAACGGAAGGATTTCTGATTCAACATTCAAAACTTACAAAATGCTAAAAGGATTTTTTGCAGAACTATTTAAAAATTATACAAAAATCCTTACACAGAGCGAAGAAGACAGAGATAAATTTATAAAAATCGGTGCACCGCCTGACAAAACCGAAGTTATGAAAAATCTAAAATTTGATATTAAAAAAATTGATGCAAATATCGAAATAGGCAAAGGACAAAACAGAATTATTATTGCAGGCAGCACACATAAAGGTGAAGATGAAATTATTCTTGATACATTTACAAAGCTAAAAAAACAATTCTCTGATATAAAACTGCTTATTGCACCAAGACATTTAACAAGAGTAAATAATGTAAAAACATTGATTGAAAAATCAGGTTTCAAATACGGACTCCGTTCAAACAACGACAAATTCACCGATAATGATATAATTATTCTTGATACACTGGGCGAATTGAGCAAAATGTATCAAATATGCGATTTTGCATTTATAGGCGGAAGCTTCAACAAAACCGGAGGTCATAATCCGCTGGAAGCAACAGTATATAATAAACCTGCAATTTCAGGCCCCTCTATCCATAACTTTAGAGATATATACTGGATTTTATCCCGTTCTAAAGCCGGAAAAGTAGTTAAATCACCTAAAGAATTAACTGACTATATGTATAAACTCTTATCTGATAAGGAATTTTATAAACAAAGCTGCTCTGACTGCCGGACAGTTTTTTCATCACAACAGGGCGCACTCAATATTGTTATTAAAGAATTAAGTTCACTTTTTATATCCTCTAAATAGTTGATTTTACTTATTTTTACTAATTTGTTTGCAGTATTTTTGTTAAGATATGTTAACATTTTTGTTATAATAATTAAAGAAACCCAACCATTGTTCCGTAATAAAAAACATAAGGGAAACAAATTGAAAGGAAACAAGTCATGGGTAT
>CALURE010000075.1 GCA_944323095.1 Candidatus Gastranaerophilales bacterium | reverse complement strand
TGCAACATCTTTAGATATTTTAGAATTAATGTATGAAATGTATTCGCGTGTAAAAGAAAAGTTTAATGTAGAATTAAAACCAGAGGTAAGATATCTTGGCGGAAAAAATGAAAAAGAGGTTGAATTATGCAGGAAATTAAATCTGTTATAGATAAAAATTCAAAAATTGCGGTTTTATGCGGAGGAATGTCATCGGAAGCCGAGGTTTCCATGAGATCAGGCAAAGGCTGTTATGATGCTTTGCAAAGACTCGGGTATAAAAATTCCGAAATGGTTGTTGTCGATAAAGACATTGCTTTGAAATTAAAAGATGGCAATTATGATTATGCTTTTAACGCACTGCACGGCAAATACGGGGAAGATGGGTGTATTCAGGGAATTTTGGAAATTTTAAGAATTCCATACACAGGATGCGGTGTTATGGCAAGTTCTCTTTGCATGAATAAAGAATTTACAAAACGAATTTTATCAACAAATCCAGACATTGTTATGGCAAAATCTGCATTTGTCAAAAAAGGTGATGATTTGTTTGAAAAAACAAAAAATTTAACTTATCCTCTGTTTGTAAAACCTGTAAGCGAGGGATCAAGCTTCGGTATGACAAAGGTTGATAAAAAGGAAGATTTGAAATCGGCCTATGAAACAGCATTAAAATATAATGATGATGTATTGATAGAAGAATTTATTGACGGTTTTTTTGTAACTGTCGGAGTGTTGGAGTGTGAAGGCGAACCGTTTGCAACTGAAATTTTAGAAATCAGACCAAAAACCGAATGGTATGATTTTGAGGCAAAATATACAAGCGGAATGTCTGAATTTATCTGCCCTGCAAGACTTTCTGATGATGTTACTAAAAAAGTAAAACTTGCAGCAGTAAAAGCTTTTGAGACTGCAGGCTGCAGAGGTGTTTCAAGAATTGATTTTATGATGAAAGACGATATTCCATACCTTCTTGAAATTAATACAAGTCCCGGTATGACAACCGTGAGCGATCTTCCGGCACAGTCAGCCGCTATGGGAATAGATTACGATAATTTGGTACAGTTAATATTAAACAGCGCAGGTTTAAATAAGTAAATGTCAGAGGAAGAAGTTAATCAGAATACAAATGAATTAAACGAAATAAAAGACGATGCTCAGGATAATTCTGTTTCTGATGCCAGACATTTTGTCAAGAAAAAAAGACGTGAAAGGCTCGTGAGAAAAGGAAGAATTAAACAAGAACGCTTTCGTGCATTTGTACGCTTTTTTCTTTCCTTGTTTTTTATTTTTGCGTTGTGGTATATGCTAAGATGTCCCGGCTGGTATATGGATAAAAATGCCTTTAACTATGTCGGCGGTAATTCTGTTGAAATTATCAACAATAATATTGTCCCTTCTTCTAAAATACTTGCACTTTTGAAGAAAAGCAATGTTCCTAACTTACCTTTATATATGGCAAAAACTGATTCAATAAAGGATGCTGTTATGAAGCTTTCGCCGGTGGAAAATGTTTATATAAGACGTTACGCATTTCCTGCGCGAATACAGATTATTTTGAGGGAAAGAATTCCTGTTTTATCAATCGCTCCGGATGAAAAATCTTCTCCTGTTGCTGTTTTTACATCCGATGCGAAACTTATAGGCAGAGAATATCTTCCGTTAAACAGCAGTTTTAAGACTACGCTTGTTTTGTCGTACGGAAATAAGGGTGACGATTATCATAAATGGGATTTAAATAAAGTCCGAAAAATTTCAAAAATCAGACGATATGTTGAGACTTATTCTAAAGAACCTGTCGAATATATTGATATGAGAAATCCTGAAGATATTTATGTAAAAATTCCAACGGTTAATATTCGTCTTGGAAAGGCTGATGAGAATGTTTTTAAACGGATAGAAAGAATTCCGTCAATATTGCCGCAGGTTAAGCTTGTTGATTCAAAGGTTAAGTATTTGGATTTGAGCTGGGAAAAAGTCAATTATTTAAAATTAGAGTAGAATATCAGAGGATTTTAATATGAAAATAGCAGTTGCACAAATAAGATTAAAGACAGCAGATTTTAATTTTAATTATGAAAATATTATAAAAAATATACAGTCAGATTGTGATTTGGTTATTTTCCCGCGTGCGGATATTGAAGATTTAGGCGGAAAAGACTTGATATTTGACGGGAATTGTTTGAGTTCGGAAGTAAAAATGTATGAGTGTATTGCTCAAAAAAATTATCCGCAGAATATTCTCCTCGGGGATGTTTTAATCAGAAACGGACAGGTCGAAGTTTCCGATAACGGATATTTTGAAATTTGCGGTCAAAAAGTTTATGTTTCTGACACATTTTTGGAAGATGTTAACTGTGATATTTATGTTGTTGCAAAAAACAGTTATTATGCAATGAATAAATTTGATGATTTTATAAACAGTATTGAAACACATACAAATTTTATTTATGTAAATTCCGTATGTATGGCGGATGAAAGTATTTTTGCAGGCGGAAGCTGTGCAAAGAACAGTAATAACGAACTTGTTTTGAGGATGCCTTTGTGTGAGGAAAATGTATCATTTGTAGATTTTTCAAAACCGGTTAAATTTGAAGTCTCTCCTGTTGAACAGCAAATTTTAGATGTTACAACATTTGCTTTAAAAGAATATTGTGAAAATACAGGCTTTAAAAAAGTTGTATTAGGATTATCAGGCGGAATAGACAGTGCTTTGACGGCAGTTCTTGCTGTTAAGGCAATAGGGGCGGATAATGTTCTGGGAATTTTAATGCCGAGCATGTATTCATCAGAAGGAAGTATTACGGATAGTTTAAAATTAGCTGAAAATCTCGGTATAAAAACTGTTAAGGAGCCGATAACCCCGTTATTTGATGCATTTATGAAAGATAGAGAAAGTTTGCATGATCTTGCCGAAGAAAATCTGCAGGCGCGTCTGCGCGGTTTGATTTTAATGTTTTATTCAAACAGAGAGAACATGCTTCTTTTATCAACAGGCAATAAATCAGAGAGTGCTATGGGGTTTGGAACTTTGTACGGAGATCTTGCAGGTGGATTTAATTTAATTTGTGATTTGACCAAAACAAATGTGTATAAAGTTGCGAATTTTATAAATAAAAATGAAGAAATAATTCCGCAGGCAATAATAGATAAAGCACCGTCAGCCGAGCTTCACCCCGGTCAGAAGGATCAGGATAGACTGCCTGAATATGCTGTGCTTGATGATATTCTGGAAATGTATATAGAACAAAACAAATCAATTGATGAAATTTCTGAAAAATATGATAAATCACTTGTTTTTGATATTGTAAAGAAAATTTACAGGATGCAGTTTAAACGTCATCAATGTTGTCTTGGTGTAAGATTAACCGAACGTTCTTTCTTAAAAGGTGTTGATATACCTGTTGTACAAAAATTTTATTAAATATTCTTGTTTAAGGTAAATTTTTAAAATAGTCCGGTTCGGTTAGGGCCTTATAAGTGCAGCCAAGCCCGTTCATATCGTTATTTGAAGATATTGAACAATATTTTGTATCGGTGTACTTTGTACCTTCTGCACCTGCAGGCAGCAGTTTACCTGTGTTTGTAAGCTGAAATGTAAATAAATCTTGTCCCCATGCATTAGGACTTTTTTGAACCCCGTTGACATCTATGCTTATAAGTATGTTTTCAAATGCAGGATTACTGTTTTCAAATAAAATAAGGCTGCCATCAGCTAGCAGCAATTGTCCGTCATCGAGTAAAGAGTAGTTTATATTTTTTTCTTTATTAAATGTAACATAAGTATTTTTTGCATCAGGTTGATATCCGGGATTTACAACGCACGCGCCAACCTCTGTTCCGCGGCCGCAATCTTTAATTACATTCAAATAAGGTTTTAATTTTAATTTTAGTTCACCTGAGGCAAGATTTTGCGGTGTAGGTTCGGTTCCATCCTCCATAGCTGCCATTAATAGAGCCTGTTGTATTACAGATGTATTTTTTTTAAGCGCGGTTTCAAGCTCTTTTGCTTTTTTATTCGCAATAAGTACCGGCATTGTCATTGCTGCTATTACACCTATAATCCCAACGGTTATCAGAACTTCCGCTAATGTAAAACCTCTTTCTCGCATAAAATCTCCTTCCTTCGACTTATTTTTCTAATAATATTATACCTTATTTTACGTATTAGCAGTACGTATAATTTACAAAAATTTACGTATAAACTGTACGTATGAATTCCGGGTTCTACAAATTGTTGGGTAAAAATATTAAAAAAAGACGTAAAGAAATGGGTTTGACCCAGCAGCAGCTGGCGGATAAAATGAATATAAGCCTGAATTTTATGGGAAAAATAGAGGTTGCTTTTTCAAAACCGTCACTTGATACATTGATAGATTTTGCAAAAGCTTTAAATACTACTGTTTCAGAGTTGACAAAATTTGATGAAAAATGAATCTTGCAATTTTTAATAAATATTGTTATAATATAAATGTATATATGTATATTTTGAGGAATTAATGGATCTTACAGTTTTAGTCGACAACAATTGCAAAACAGGTAATTTTCTTTTAGCGGAACCGGGGTTGTCTTTTCTATTGGAAAATGACTACCAGAAAGCTTTGTTTGACTGCGGGTACAGTGATGTGTTTATAAAAAATGCATACAAGCTGGGGCTTGATTTAAGTGATGTAACGGATATTATACTTTCTCACGGGCATGTTGATCATACCGGCGGTCTTTTAAGACTTGAGGATTTATATAGAAAAATGTTAAAGGCAGGTATAAGCCTTAATTTGAAAACGATTATTACACATCCTGACTCGTTTGAAGTAAACCTGAATGATAAATCTCAAAATATAGGTTTCCCTGGTGATCCGGCGAGATTATGCGATATATTTGAAATTGATTATACAAGAGAGCCGAGATGGCTGACTCCTAAGCTTGTATATCTTGGTGAAATTCCTAAATTATATAATACTGATTACCGATACAGTGATGAAACTGCTCTTGCTTATAAATCAGAAAACGGACTTGTTATTATTGCTGGCTGTTCGCATGTCGGAATTCAAAATATTATAGACTATGCACGAAAAATAACCGGTGAAGCCCGCGTTGATACATTTATAGGCGGAATTTATCTATTTAATAAGACTGAATATAAAATTAGAGAATTAGGAATTTATTTGAGAGGATTAGGCTTAAATAATTTTTACCCCTGCCATTGCTGTGACTTAAATTCCAAAATAGTTCTTTCAGAATATGTAAAAATGAAGGAAGTTTATTCCGGCTTAAAATTGACTTTTAATTAATAAAATTTACATTGTGCTTGCAATTCGATATTTTGCGTAATATAATTGTTACGCAAAGTTTTATGGCTTTGGTATGCCAAAAGCTTTCACGTAAACTTAACCGTGCAATGCACAGAAAGAGGACAAAATGCCAAAAATGAAAACACACAAGTCTGCTGCTAAACGCTATAAAGTTACTGCAACAGGCAAGATTGTTAGAAGACAAGCCGGAATAGGCCATTTACTTCAACACAAATCTGCTTCAAGAAAACGCAGAATTTTCAAGATGATTTCAATTTCTGAATCACATTTCAAATTGATTTCTAAAGAGTTACCCTACAGAAAGTATGCAAGATAGGAGGCAGGTAAATGAGAGTAAAACGTGGTAATGTATTACGCAAAAGACATAAAAAAATATTAAAATTAGCTAAAGGCTTTATCGGCGCAAGAAGCAGAATTTTTAAAGTTGCGAATATCGCTGTTATGAAAGCTTTAAAATATGCTTACAGAGACAGACGTACTACAAAACGTAATATGCGCCGTTTGTGGATTGTTAGAATTAATGCAGCTGTTAGAGAACGCGGTATGAGCTATTCAAGATTTGTAAATGCTTGCAAAAAAGCTAATATTACGGTAAACAGAAAAATGCTTGCTGATATGGCTGTTAGAGATCCTGAAGCTTTTTCAGTTGTATTTGAAGCTGCAAATACTGCTAAATAGTTTTTGCTAATAATTAGAAAAAACACACTATTTTGTTAATCAAGTCATCCTGAACTTGTTTCAGGAGCTTGGAAGATTAAAAAAAACTCTTGCAAAATAGTGTGTTTTTACATTTCTTAATAAAAAAGTAAATTTTTTCTCCAAAAAATACTTTATATAAATATAAAGGTTAGTTAAATTTGGAGTAACTTATGATAGGTGGTAGTTTTGATATTCCGGTTATGCATCAGGATCTTGCAAATAGCACTATGCCTCCTTTAAATTTGCCGTTTGGAGCATATGTAAATCCTTATAGCAATACTTCGTATCTCGGCGGAGTTCAAATGAAGCCTCAGCTTGATCATGATAAACTGCTTATAAAAAAACAAAAAGAAAATGAAGATATGAGCACTTTTAAAAAAGTATTGATTGCTTTGGGTGCAATAGTTGCTCTGGGGTGTGTTCCGCTTGTTAGAAAAGGTATTAAAAAATCGGGCGGTTTTGTTCCATACTTAAAAAATTTATGGAAAGGCAACAATACTTCTTATATGTCAAAAATTACAAACTGGTTTTCTTCAGTAGGAAAATCTATGAAAAAGGGTGCTTACAATGTTACAGTCAAACCAGCTAAAGCAATAGGGCGCGGATTCAAAAAATTAGGTTCCGGAATTAAAAATATTTTTAAGAAAAATTCATAATATACGCGAAAATATCAACTGCAAGGGATTAATATCGCATTGTGATATAAGCTCGTAGCTCGTAGGGTGGGATAAGCGTTAGCGTTCCCACCATATTACAATTATAAATAATTGAAAAAAAGGTTAAGATATGTTATAATAATTCATGTACATAAAAAAGAAAGGAAGGATTTATGGAAAGTATTGATTTTATTGAGTTTTGCGGGGGGGGGGCGCTTCTGAGCCTTTAAATTCAAAGGATTTTAAAAACAGAAAAAGCGGTTTTATAAAAAAGTTTTTTGCATTTACATTAGCGGAAGTATTGATTACATTAGGAGTTATAGGAGTAGTTGCTGCATTAACAATGCCGGCATTGATTTCAAATCATAAGAAAAAGGTTTATGTAACCCAGTTAAAAAAGTCCGTGAACACATTAAGCAACGGATTTCGTCAAATGCTTGCGGATGAAAATGTAGATAGTTTGGAATATACTGCGCTTCTTGGGCCATCACAATCAGGTGGTAAGTTTACCTTGAATCCATCTGTACTTTCAAAATATTTTAATATTGTACATCAAGAAGATAATTTTTATTCTTCATCATTGATTTATAAGGCTTTAGGTAGTAATAATCCTGCTTATGGTCACCAAGTTGCAAGTGGATGTATGCCTTGTTCAAAAATTACAACAGCAGATGGCGCACAGCTATGTATCGAGCAAGATATATATGGTGATAATATTATTGTTTTGATTGATGTAAACGGGCATAACAGATTACCAAATACTGTCGGACTGGATGTATTTGCGGCTGCCTTTAACTTAAATGG
>CALURE010000074.1 GCA_944323095.1 Candidatus Gastranaerophilales bacterium | reverse complement strand
GGCCCGTGGCTCAGTAAAAAAGCAATGGAATATTTCTGGGACAGTTATGTTCCAGAAAAAAACAAGCGCAAAGAAATTTACGTATCGCCTCTTAAAGCGGAAATAGAAGATTTGTACGGACTTCCACCGGCATTAATAATCACTGCAGAGAATGATGTCTTGAGAGACGAAGGGGAAGCTTATGCAAGAAAATTAATAGAAGCAGGTGTAGATACAGCGTGTGTAAGAATTAATAACACATGTCATGATTTTATCCTTTTAAATGCTTTAAGAGACAGCAAAGCGACAAAAGCAGGATACAAACTCATTTGCAAGTTCTTAAAACATGCATTGTACGACTAATATTCAATCGCAATTTTTAAACAGCCGTCCTGTTTGTTTTCAAAAATTTCATAAGCCTTTTTTATATCATCAAAAGCAAACTTGTGTGTAATCAAAAAGTCAGTTGAAATTTTGCCTTTAGAAATCAAATGCACAAGCTCTTTACAGTGAACAGCGTCAACACCTCCGGTTTTAAAAATCAAATTCTTGCCGTACATTTGAGGAAGCGGAAGAATTTGATTTTTTTCGTACATTGCAACGACTGCTACAATTGCATTAGGCCTTGCAATCTTATATGCAAGCTCAAACGTATCCTCTGCACCTGCGCATTCAATTACGGCATCTGCTCCGTATGTTGTAATCTCCTTAACTTTTTCTTCGCAGTTTCCACCGGTCAGAACAAAATCCGCAAACCCTAATTTTTTGGCAAGTTCCAATCGTTTTTCATCTATATCTATTGCAATAACTTTTTCTGCTCCGAAATATTTTGCGCACTGCATAGCACAAAGCCCCACAGGCCCTGCTCCGATTACGGCAATTGTATCGCCAGCTTTAATTTCGCAAAGTTCCGCTCCCCAGTACCCGCTTGATAAAATATCTCCGACAAATAAAGCATTTTCAAAACTTACGTTATCAGGCAGTTTTGTTAATCCGTTATCTGCATAAGGCACTCTGACATACTCGGCCTGACAGCCGTCAATTCTGCATCCGAGTTCCCATCCGCCATTAACACAGTTATTAACAAATCCTCTTTTGCAAAAGTCGCATACCCCGCAGAATGTTTCACAATTAACCGCAACTCTGTCCCCTTTTTTAAAATTTTTGACACTATCACCTATTTCTAAAACTTCTCCGACAAATTCATGCCCGAGTACAACCCCGTTTTTTGCGGCAGGAACACACCCTCTTATTATATGCAAATCACTTGTGCAAATTGATGATAATACAACCTTAACAATTGCATCTGTGTTTTTCTGAATTTTCGGAAACGGTTTTTCAACCATTTCTATTTTTCCGTTTTCACAGACTAAAGCTTTCATAAAAAAAGTTTAGCACAAAAAAACGTTATATTGCCGTGCTGATTTTAATTCAGCTCTTTGGATTCTGAAACAAGTTCAGAATGACAGCAGCAATATAACGCTTTTTTACGGCTTCTAATCTTCACCCGGTACAGTAACCATATTGATAATAAGACCGAGAAATGCAAGAACAACAGAACCGAGAAATGCGCTTAAAAAGCCGTCCACTTCAACTCCGGGCGCCATAAAACCTGCAAGCATAAACAACAAAGCGTTTATTACAAGAGTAAACAGCCCGAGAGTCAAAATATTAATCGGTAAAGTAATAAATACAATGAGCGGTCTTATAAAAATATTAATAAGGGCAATAATCACTGTTACAAGCATTGCACTCTGAAAATTTTCAACATCAATTCCAGGAACAAGCCATGCCACAAAAATTATCGCAAGAGCAAATAATAACCATCTTAATAAAAGTACCATAATTTTTCCTTTCTACATTTATTATTGTAAAAATTTGATTTTCTGTTTTCATTACCTTAACGCATAATTTCATGGTTGCTAATACTAAACTTTATATGTATAATAAATTCAGTAAAAAAGGAGAGTTTTTTATGAAAGAAAATATTTTAATTATTCTGGCGATTTTAATTCTGACAGCACTTTGCGTACAAATTACTAACCAGAACGGCAAAAACAGATACGATGTTGTAACAAGCAGTAATATGCTGACAATTCTTGTCGACAAAAAAACAGGTGTTACGTGGAGAAATTGTGTTTGCGGCGAAAAATCAAATGTTCCGGGCTGCTGGGAAAGAATGTACACAATTAATCCTGATATGTACAGCAAACCAATAGGAGAAGTGCATATTAACAAAAAATTACAGGCACTAATCGACAAGCAGAAAAAAGAAGAGACTAAAACCGCTCCGGCTGCACAACCTCAACAACAAACAGAAAATACTAAAACAAAATAACGGAAATAAAGGAAGTAATAAAACTTCCTTTATTTTTTATCTAAAACTTTTATTAAATGCCACCCGAATTGAGTATAAACAGGTTTTGAAACTTCACCTACAGGTGTTTCAAAAGCTGCTTTTTCAAATTCACGAACCATCTGTCCGCGTCCGAAATACCCCAAATCTCCGCCGTTCTGCCCTGAAGGACAAAGTGAATATGCTCGTGCGTAATATTCAAAATCACCGCCGTCATCAATTGCTTTTTTAATCTGCTGCGCCTCTGCCGCAGTTTTTACAAGAATGTGCTCCGCATGAACTCTTTCATATTCCTCTGCCGAAACTACTCCTGTCAATAAAACAAATAATACGAAAATTTTTAAAATATTTTTAACCATATTCAAATCCTATCTCAAATCTTAACTTTTAATCCATTGCCCGAAAGAGCTAATTCTATTTCTGCCGTTTTCCTTGGAAAAATACAAAGCTCTATCAGCATTGTCAAACAAAGAATACATATCATCCGTATCTTTATTTGAAGCAATACCGCCGCTCACTGAAACATTCAAAATATTATCTTTATATTTAAATTTGTGTTCTTCAACCATTTTTCTTAAACGTTCAATAGGTATAAATGCATTTTTCAGCGATGTTTCAGGCATTAAAATAACAAATTCTTCTCCGCCGTATCTAAAAAGCAAGTCAGTCTGGCGGAAATTTTTAATCAATAAATGCGCAATCTCTTTTAACACGAAATCTCCGCAGGCATGTCCATAAGTGTCATTAAAAGATTTAAATAAATCAATATCTATGACTGCAGCACTCAAATCGCAGTTATATCTTTTTGCACGCATAAATTCCCGCTCAAAAGAAAGCTCAAAGTATCTTCTGTTATAAAGATTAGTAAGAGGATCCGTTATTGAAAGCTGCTTTGTACGAGAATACATGAAATTTATTTTCTTTATAACATCAAGTTTATTTTCATAAGGGACATCAAAACCCTCAATAATACTTTGAATATTCTGCTGAATTTCATCAAGCACATCAGCGGGGATTTCAAAATTTACATCAGTATTTATATTTTCCATAACCATATTTATAATATCAAAAATATTGAATACAATCCATATTTTTGCTAAAATATATGGTAATTATGAAACTGACTGCAACAGAGATGCTTAACAAATTTTCAAAAAACACATTCCATGCCAAAGAAGTGGCAAGAATTGCTTTAATGATTTTTAAAGAAGCTGACAAAAAAATTTTTCCAATGGGAGAAAGAGAAAAACAATACCTTGAAACCGCAGCATTACTCCATGACATAGGCTACTACAAAGAAGCTAAAAGCCATAACAAACATTCCATGCATATGATAATTGAGTCAGGACTTGAAGGCTTTAGCGGCAGCGAAACCAAAATTATCGCCTGCATATGCCGCTATCATCGCGGCGGTCTGCCTGACAAAACAGAACATGAAGTTTACAATACACTTGAAAAAACTGATAGAAAACTGGTAAAACGACTCGGCGGAATTTTAAAAATCTCTGACGGGCTTAATAAAGAGCATACACGTCTTATCAATAACATAAAAATAGACTTTGATTCTAAAAACAGAATTGCAGAATTTGTTATTAATTGTGATAGCGAAAAGCCTGATATAGCAGCAGCAATAAGAAAACGGGATCTTTTTGAAATAGGTTTTAAGTGTCAGAGTATAATAAAATTCGATGATTAACATATTGTAAATTTTTTGTTACAATTCTGCCTTTTTTGTAACATTTCTTTAGAAAAAATACTTTATATATATAAGGGAAAACATAAAGGGAAAAAAATCATGAGTTTCGATGTTAATGTTTTGAGCACAAAACCGGTAATCAAAGCAGCGGCATCCATGCAAAACGACGGCGGCGCAGGAAATCTCGGTTACATGGCTCAAGGGGAAAGAAAAGAAAAGGAAGAAAAAAAATATCTTGATGAAAGTATTTTTATGAAAAAAAACGAGGGTGACATTTTTACCTTTGACAGAGAACCGGAAATGCCGGAAGAAAAATTTTCACTCTCAAAATTGATTGCAGAAATCATACTTTCAATAAAAAACTTATTTGCGAAAAAATAAAAACAATCTCTCAAGTTTGAACCGGTATTGAGAGATTGTTTTTTTTGAGAGTGATTAAAACGACAGCCAGAGTGAAGGCGGGTTTCTTTTTTAGTGAAGCGTAAAGTGCATTTCCCTCTACCCTTGCGGAAGATGGGCAGGGGTTGCTTATCAGATGAACAGAAGTCAAGATGGCAGGAAGGCAAGCTGTTATAGGTGCTTCGCACGAATAGTAACTTATTGCGGGCTCTGCCCGTCGTAAACAGCCTGACATCCGAACCTCTGAACTTCTGAATAAAAGACTTCCTGACCTCCGTCTGCCATCATAGGCTGGATTCTTTCGGCTCGTTGAGCCTCATGACGAAAAGCTCCCTCTCCTGTGGGAGAGGGCTGGGGTGAGGGATAATTTTCACCCACCCCTTTACTTCCCCTGTCTTGCTCACTCGCGTATAAAGGGACTCCAACATCGCCGCCTTCGCGGCGCTGTTTCGCCCTCTGCTCGTTCGCGCTCCCCTCAAGGGAGGGGATATTAGTACCATCGTTGCAAGGCAACCCGTAGGGTGGGATAAGCGAAGCGTTCCCACCTGAATGATTATTTGAAGACCAGAAGTTCTAAGGGCAGGAAGGTAGGCTATAATGGCTGACGGAAGTCAAGAAGACCGGAAGGCAAGCTGTTATCGGTGCTTCGCACGAATAGTAACTTATTGCGGGCTCTGCCCGCCGTAAATAGCCTGCCCTCCTGACATCCGAACCTCTGAACCTCTGAATAAAAGACTTCCTGACCTCCGTCTGCAATCATATGCTTGATTCTTTCGGGAGTGTGCCACTCCCGAAAGAATGCCGGAATACTCTCTGTGCCGAGAGCAAAAAAATTTTTACGTTACTTTTTACAGCCTTAGTACCATATTGAGTTCCTAAATTATTAAAATATTCAACAAAAAAAGAGGTCATTGACCTCTTTTTTTGTTATATTAATCTGATTAAACTTTTCTTTTTCTGGCTGCTTCAGATTTGCGTTTTCTTTTTACGCTCGGTTTTTCATATCTTTCACGTTTTTTTACTTCTGAAAGGATACCGGCTTTTTGAATTTTTTTCTTGAAACGTCTGAGTGCGCTTTCAATTGATTCGTTTTCGCCAACTTTAACTTCTGCCATTTATGTTTTCACCACCTTTATGGTCTCTTGTATTTAGTACGTAAGATTATTATAACCTGAACCAAAATAAAATTCAAGTACGCTAAGCAGACAGCGTAAAGATTTCGTAAATTTCTTCGTCCGAAAGCTCTGTAATAATCTTTTCACCTTCATAAACAGCCAGATCTGCCAGTTCTTTTTTCGATTTTAGCATCTCATCTATTTTTTCTTCAAAAGTACCGAGAGTAATCATTCTGTGAACCATAACGTTCTTATCCTGACCGATACGGTAAGTTCTATCTGTTGCCTGATCTTCAACAGCCGGATTCCACCACAAATCGTAATGAATTACGTTTGTCGCGCTTGTAAGGTTAAGTCCCGTACCGCCTGCTTTCAGTGAAAGTATCATTATTTTAGAATCGTCATCATTTTGAAATCTGTTAATCAAATCTTCACGCTGCGGAACAGTCAAGGAGCCGTGGAAAAATAACGGGGAAGTATTACATTCATTTGCAATAACATTACATAAGATATCTCCCATTTCTTTATACTGTGTAAAGATAAGAGTTTTTTCATTGTTTTCAAGAATACTTTCGACAGTAGAAATACATTTATCTAATTTTCCGGAAAGCTCTCTGCTCATCTCGCCGCCTTTTAAAAACTGGTAAGGATGATTACATATTTGCTTCAACGCTGTAATAAGTTTGAAGATATTTCCGCGTCTGTTTATGCCCGTAAAGCCTGAAATTTTGTCCATCATCTCGTTAAGAGTTTTTTCATAGAGAACTGCCTGCGGCTTAGAAAGATAACAGTAATCGTTAATAACCATTTTTTCAGGCAAGTCCGTAATAACGTGTTTATCTGTTTTTAAACGTCTTAAAACAAACGGTGAAATCGACATTTTTAGTTTTGCAGCACGAGAATTTTCTTTAAATCGCTCAATAGGAATTGCATAACTTTTTTGAAATTCACGCAATGTTCCGAGATAACCTTGATTTATAAAATCAAATATAGACCACAACTCGGTTAATCTGTTTTCAACAGGGGTACCGGTCATTGCAATTTTTACATTTGATTTTAACATCTTAACGGCAAGAGTCTGGGCAGTATCGGGGTTCTTAATATTTTGAGCTTCGTCTACAATTATCATACCCCATTCACTTTTCTTTAATTCCTCAACATCAATTCTCATAATTGCATAGGTTGTTAAAATTACATCATGTTTTAAATCAAGCTGTCTTTCAGCGCCATGATAAATAACTGCATCAAGAGAAGGTGCAAACATCTGCAATTCCTTCATCCAGTTACCCATTAATGTTGTCGGACATATAACAAGTACAGGTTTATCAAGCTTATTTTCCTCTTTCATTTTAAGAATTAAACTTATAACCTGAATTGTTTTACCTAATCCCATATCATCAGCCATACAGGCGCCAAATCCTTTTGAGATATTTGTCCAGAGCCATTTTAAACCTGTCTGCTGATAAGGTCTGAGTTCCCCGTTTAAAGAAGCCGGAGGAGTTACATCAACAGGTTTGTTAAAATCCTGAATGACTTTTGCAAAAGCTTCATCGTAGTCAAAATCATATTGAGCAAGCTGACCTGACATGGACGCATGGATTAATTCCATTCTTGAAAGCGATTTCAAGTTTGATTTTGCGATCTGTTCAAAAATCTTTTTAGTATCCTCTTTATCAACAAGAACATACTTATTCTTATATTTAATAAGCCCGTTCTGACCTTCAACAAGCTTGTTAAATTCCTCTATCGAAAGTTTTTCATTCCCGATTGCTATTTCATATGAAAAATCAAGAATGTCGTCTAATGAAATTTTGGAAGAAGATGTGTTGTTAAAAATATCCGCAAGTTCTTTTGAGCGTGAAGTTTTCACTTTTGCATTTATTGAGGCACGCGGAACAACAATATTTGTCAATTCTTTTGGTAA
>CALURE010000073.1 GCA_944323095.1 Candidatus Gastranaerophilales bacterium | reverse complement strand
CGACTAAAACAACTCTTAATTCTGAAAATATTACTCAGGTTATTTATTTTATTTCGGGACTCGAAAAATTGCAAAAAGTTCAAAACTTATAAATTTTCCGACTTAAATGTCAAACTTGCGATACTTTTCCGCAAAATCCCTGATACATAACAGTTCTCATACCAATACAAACCAAAATAAAAGGGACATCTTTCGATGTCCCTTTTATTTTGGAGGTTAGGAGATTCGAACTCCTGACCCCCTGCGTGCAAAGCAGGTGCTCTACCAGCTGAGCTAAACCCCCACAAAGGTTATTTATTTGTCACAATATTTATTGTACATGCTAATTTTTTTTTGTAAACCCCCTTATGTTTTTTATTATTAAATTAAAAAGCCGCCTGATTTCAAGCGGCTTTTTTAATTTAATTATATTTTGCAGACTATACTGCACAGACCATTTCGATATCGCTTGATGATACTACATTTGAAAAATTATAGTTTTCTACCAGGTCTCTTTGCTCAAAGTAAACGCAATCATCCATCACAAGTTCGTCACACTGTTTTAATGTTAATAATGAAAGATTTTTTGCTGTTTTTGAATCTGTAATTAGTTTATGTACTTTCATATTTTTAGGGAAAGATGTGATTTTTGTTCCTTTAACATTAAATACATTTGCTCTGATATCTGTATTTAGTTTTTCTATGTTGCTTTTTTCAATGCTTAAAGAATCTGTCCAGATATGTTCAGGGAGTTTACCTATTTTAGCACCTGACATATTTACGCAATTTGCATCAATCGGTGATTCAATTTTTTTAATATCTGCACCTGAAAGGTTCAAAGTATTTGACACCCAGCCGATTGATAATTTTCCGATAACACATTTTGATAAATTTAGGCTGCCTTCAATGTGTCCGAGTTCAAGGCTTTTGATTTCGCAGCCTGACAAATCTAAATCGCCGCCCTGATAATTGTTAATTAATTCCTGATAATCTCTTTTCATAATATAAAACCTCCAAATTTTTATATTTTTATAATATACACATAATTATTTTAAAATTAATCATCCGGTTATATGTTTTTTTCAAAAATTTAAATATTTTTCTAAAAGATTACACACATAATCAAATCTGGTTTTATCATTCAAAAACCACAAACCGATTAATGTTTCAAAGGCTGTTGCAAGGCGGTATTCTGTCTGAATCTGACGTCTGCCCACAGGAATTGGAAGATTTCTTGCACGGCGCGCAATTTCTTTTTCTTCATCTGTTAAATTTTCGTCAAGGTGATGAAGAAGCTCTGCCTGAAAAGAGGCTTTAACATTAGCGGTTGTTATCTTATGAAGTTTTGTAGAGTTATTTGTAAGCCGGACTGTTTTTTCGCGCACAAAAAGTTCCCACACAGCATCGCCTATATAAGCATAATTTCTTAAATTCATATCTTCCATAAAAAGAGTGTACTACAAAATATTGAATAAAGAAAAATATTATGAGATAATTTGAAACAGGAAAGAGAGAGAATTTATGTATAAAAAAATATTAACATTTATAATGTGTATCATGCTTTCGGGAAGTTTTGTTTTTGCTCAGGAAGAAACTATATTTGCGGAAAATCAAAGGCCTGAGTGCGGCTGTTCTAAAAATACGAAATGTCTTGAATTAATGAAATCAATGTATAATGAACGCGCGGCATTATATAATGTTTTAAATCTTTCAAATGATCAGCAAAAATGCAAAGATGTAATTGATAAAAAACGTTATGAAGAATTAAGCGGAATTTTCAAGCAATACGAGCAGGAAAAGTATGTGCTTTCAAAGATGTGCGCCCACAGCGGAGCATCAAAATCAGCAATAAAAAAGCAGGAAAAAGTCGTTAAAGATATTGAAAAATGCATGAAAAAAACCGGAGAAAAGTACGATAAAGAATTCAAATCTATATTGAATTCGGAGCAAAAATCCAAATACAATACCATTAGAAAAATGGAGAAAAAAGAAATTAAATACTGCATGAAAAATAAGGCATTTTATAAGCGTGACCCCAAACTCCGTCCGTTTGGCGAAGATATGTATTACGGCGAACAAAATAATGTGTTATGCCCTGTTCATAAAAAATGGCATTTGTTCGGCAGAAAGCACAAACTTTCCGAATAAAACAAATATATGATGATTTTTTTTGATAAATCATTATAATTCTGATATGAGAAAAATCATATTAATATTTCTTATAATGCTTTTAAGTACTCCAACTTGTCAGGCTTTTGGCTGGTGGAATAAAGAGAAAAAAAATAATAATACACCGCAGGCAGAGATAGAAGTTGAACCTTCAGGAAGCGGTTATCGCGGAACGCTGCCTGATTTAACAAAAGGTTTTAAAACAACCGAGCCTGATAATGCAAAACCTGTTTTTGAAAATTCCAAAAAATTTAATTCCTCAGATGAAATTAAACCTGTTCCGAGGGATAATCCTGCTTTTGTAAATATCATTTTAAAAGAAGATAAGACCTCGCCATATTTAAATGATATAAATGAACTTATGCCACAGCTTGAAAATTTACTGTTGTGTATAGAAAACTCGGACAGTGTACAAAAGTTTAATGCAAAAGCTTATTTTTTTAACAAAACTGTTGAATACTTAATAAACAAATATAACGGAAAACCCGAAAGCAGCTATTATTCATTTAAAAAGCTTACGGAATTAAGCACCCACACTCAATCCGTAGCAAACCTGCGCGCCGAAGCCGAAAAATACAGGCCTTATATGGCATATTCAGGTGCCGGATATTTATATAATGAAAATGTTATAAACCAGCAGCTGGAATATTTAAAAACAGAAATTGAAAATACAATTGTTGTATTGAAAGAAGCTAATTAGTTTCATTGTTACGTTTTATTTTTTTCATTAAGAGAAGCAACGGAATAACTGCAAGGGTAAGTGCTCCGAAAACTCTGAAAGAATCTATAAATGCCCATAAATTTGCCTGTTCGACAAGCTGTCCGTATATTGAATACTGTGCCATATAATGAGCAACTGTCTGCTCTGCATATCCTGCCAGCGCGCCGGCAGTTGATTGAACACGTTCTATAAATGCAGGATTGAGTTCGCTTGTTTTGCCGACCAGCATATACTGATGCACCTGCGCAAAACGGGTTAACATTGTGGCAACAAGAGATGTTCCCACAGCACTTCCAATATTTTTCAAGAGGTTTTGAATTCCTGTTGCATTCGTCATTTGTTCATTTTTCAGAGTATCAACGGACAAATTCATGATTGGAACCATTGCAAGCCCCATTCCCATACCCATAAAAAAGTTAGGAATTGCAATATTCATATTGGAAATTTGCAAATTTAATGTGCCGAAAACAAGAGTTGACCCGCCAATTAATCCGAGTCCCGCCATTACAAGAAATCTGTTATCTATTCTGTTTGAAAGAGTTGCAGTCATAAACATTGCAAGCATACTTCCAAAACCTCTGGGCATCATGGTAGCACCGCTTAAAAATGCGGTATATCCCATCATACTCTGCAAAAACTGGGGCAAAATTACAAGCGAAGCATACAAAACAGCCTGAATTACAACCTGAATAACCGTGCCGGCCGAGAAGTTTTTGTCTTTAAATACCGACAGATCAACAAGCGAATGTTTGTTGGTAAGCTGAGAATGAAAAAATAAAATACATGCAATAACTGAAATGCTGAATGTCCATCTAATCCATACTGCCGCGAACCAGTCATCATTGTTGCCTTTATCAAGAACTGTCTGCAGTGTTACAAGCCAGATAGTGAGATAAATAAAACCTTTAACATCTATTTTTACATTCTTCTGTCTTTTTGCATACGGAGGATCCTCAATTAATTTGTGGCACAACAGCGCCGCAATACACCCGAACGGAACATTTATAAAAAATATCCACGGCCATGTCCAGTTATCCGTAATCCATCCGCCGAGAACCGGCCCGATAATAGGTGCGAGAATTACTCCCATACCGAAAACGGACATTGCAAGCCCTCGCTGTTCTTTGGGAAAACTCTCTATCATAACCGCCTGAGATATCGGAAGAATTCCGCCGCCGCCAAACCCTTGCAGAACACGGGCAAATATCATAAATTCTATATTTTTTGCTAACCCGCAAAGCATTGATGCTATTGTAAATAGCATTATGCTTATTATAAAAAAGTTTTTACGTCCAAAAACTTTACTGAAAAAGTCAACCGCAGGAATTACAATACCGGCCGCAATCAAATAACTTGTCAAAATCCACATGGATTCATCTCTTGTGGCAGAAAAACTTCCTGCCATATAAGGTAATGCAACGTTGCCTATTGTTCCGTCAAGAACATAAATAAATACCGCAAGCATTACGGGTATTACCATAATCCAGGGGTTTACTGACGGTTTCCATTCATTTGTCGGCTGATTTATTTCGGGCATTGATTTTCCTTTTTGGTTGAATGGGTGAACAGTTGAAAGGTTGAACGGTTATTTATGTAAAAACTATTCAACTATTAAACAATTCAACTATTCAACAACTTATTAAACCTTATTCGCTTTTCTCTCACTCTTTAATAAAAACATAAACGGAATTAAAATAAAACATGCTATTGCAAAAACTTTAAATGTTGTCATATAAGCACACAGTGTTGACTGCTCAATAAGCTGATTATAAAGCATTTTTCCTGCCATATAAGTAGCATTCATCATATCACCCGCCTGATGAATAAAAGATGAAGCATAAGAACTTAATCTATCAACAAAAATAGTATTTGTACTGTGCATAGATTTAACAAGTCCGTTCTGGTGAACCTGCGACAATCTTGAAATCATTGTTGCAACAAGAGAAGTTCCGATTGCCCCTCCGATTGTTTTAAGCAAATTTTGGAAACCGGAAGCATTTGTCATCTGATCGTTTCTTAAAGTTATACAGGATAAGGTAGTTATAGGCATCATCGTAAATACAAGCCCCAATCCGAAAACAATATTCGGTATAACAATATTCATCATACTGATTTCTAAATTCAGTGAACCCAGAATCCATCCGCCGAGTCCCATACAAAAAAGTCCTATAATACCGTAAGTTTTATAGCTTAAGCGTCCGCCAAGCCCCCCGAATATTGCAAGCGCCGTAAATGCCCCGATACCTCTGGGCATTATAGCAAGTCCGCTTGTAAATGCATCGTATCCCATCATATTCTGCAGTAACTGAGGCAATATGGCAAGCGATGCTAGCAATACACCGTTCAACAGAATTAACATTGAAGTACCGCAGAAGAAATTGGCATCTTTTAAAACATCGAGTTTTATAAGCGGATTTTTCCCCTTAATCTGGGTATAAAAGAAGCAAATACAACCTGTTACGGCAATTGCAGTAAGCCAGCATATCCATGGCGCATTAAACCAGTCTGCATCGTTACCTTTATCAAATACTATCTGCAAAGGCACAAGCCAGACACAAAGCCATAAAAATGCAAATTTATCAAGATGAACATTTTTCTGTCTTCTTGCATACGGAGGATCTTCAAGAAACTTTTTGGCAAGTGCTATACAGAAAAACCCGAACGGCACGTTAATAAAGAAAATATACGGCCAAGACCAATTTTCCGTAATATAGCCGCCCATAACAGGCCCTAATATAGGTGCAACAACAACTACAAGGCCGAATACAGCCATCGCCTTGTTTCTTGCTTCACCCTTAAAGCATTCCATGGTAATTGCCTGAGCCATAGGCATCAAGCATCCGCCGCCGATACCCTGCATAGCACGGGCTATAACAATCATACCAATAGAAGTTGATACCCCGCATAGAAATGATGCAATAGTAAATACAAATACACCGACCATAAACAAATTTTTTCTTCCGAGTAATTTACAAAAATAATCAATCATCGGAATAACAATACTGCTCGCCATCAAGTAGCTTGTTAAAACCCATATGGACTCCTGGTTGCTGACTGAATATGAACCTGCAATATGCGGCAGTGCAACGTTTGCAACTGTTTCATCTAATGCATACATAAACGTTGCAAGCATTACAGGCATAATTATAAGCCACGGATTATTTTTAGGGGTCCATTCTTCTTGTTGTACTGCGGTATTTGTATTATTTTCTGACATAAAACCTCAACAGAGGTTGAATGGTTTATGGTTGAATGGTTGAACAGCTTATTAGTTATATAAAATAACCTTTCAACCTTTCAACTATTAAACCTTTCAACCCGAACTATTTTACTCTTACTTTCGGAATAACTGACATGCCAGGCACTACATTATATTTTTCCGTGTCATATTTTTCCGTAAACACAATTTTTACAGGAATTCTCTGTACGATTTTTACGAAAGATCCGACAGCATTTTCAGGCGGGAACAAACTTGATTTTGCACCTGATGCACGCTGAATACTGTCAATTTTTCCCTTAAAAACATGATCAGGATATGTGTCGATTTTAATATCAACAGGCTGCCCCGGTTTCATGTGACGGAGCTGGTTTTCTTTAAAGTTAGCAACAACCCAGACATCTTCAGGAACAATTACAAACAAAGGAGCGCCGACATTAACGTACATGCCTTTTTCAACACGTCTTGACGCAACCGTTCCGTTTTGCGGTGCATAAATATTTGTGTAGCTTAAGTTAAGTTTAGCCTTATCTCTCAAAGCTTTTGCTTCTTTCAAATCCGCATCGGCAACTTTATTACCGCCCTGAGATAATAATGATTCTTCTGCCTTTGTTAAGTTTGCCTGAGCAGAATCATATTTTGCCTGAGCAGCGTCAAGAGTCTGTTTTGATACAGCACCTTTTTCATAAAGATTTGTATATCTGTCTAAATCTTTTTTTGCAACATCAATATTTGTCTGCATTGCCTTAAAATTAGCCTGAGCATTTTTCTGATCAAGCAAAATTCTTTCATATCTGGCCTCAGCCTGAGCCAGAGCAATTTCGTAATCTGCAGGATCTATTTTTGCAACCAGATCTCCTTCTTTTACCTTCTGGTTATCAGTTACATAAGATTCAATAATCTGGCCGCTTACCCTCGGCGCAACCTGAACGGTTGTAGTTTCCACATAAGCATCGTCTGTTGATTGATACATCAACAGATCATGTATAAAATAAGCACCGCCGATAAGTAACAAAACTATTGCAGCTCCTGCAATATACCTTTTAAACGGTTTGTGCTCTTTTTTACCTTCTTCCTGTTGAACATCCTGTTCTTCAATGTTTGTATTTTGTTCTTCCATTTTCTACCTCTTATTAAATTATATATTTATCTGTACTACTTTTTCCAATTCAAGTCTGAAAGATTTCAAAGTTTCCTGCACCCTCTCAATATCTTCATCAGAAATCGTTTTTGTTACACTCTCAAGATATTGTTTCACTTTTTTATTAATTGTGTCAAGTTCTTTCAAGCCTCTTTCAGTTATGCCCATTTTTTTTACTAACCTGTTGTTCTTTGTATCAATAAATCGTGTAATAAATCCTTTTTGTTCCAGCGAATCTAAAATTCTGCCTGTATTTTCCTTGTCTTTTAAT
>CALURE010000072.1 GCA_944323095.1 Candidatus Gastranaerophilales bacterium | reverse complement strand
TCTTCATCTTTGTAGCAGTTGTAGTATGTACACACTTCGGTAAATTCATGGAGAAGAAGTTTTTCATAAGGTGTTTCATTCGGGTCTATCAAAGATTCATACATTGTTACGTGTTCTTCTTCAACGTCGCATATTTCTCCGAAAGTTCTTCTCAAATCATCATTAGGGTACATCATACCGTGTTCTGCGTAAAAATTATGCGTTTGCTGCTCGCCTGAGACAAGAGTGTAGATATTTACTTTTGTCTGCGGTGAAGCTGTAGCTCTGTCATAATGCTTGCGGAGTCTTACTCTGTTGTCGTTATGGTGGTTTTGTGTCGGACGGCTCAAAACAACATCCGTCATTCCCTGCAAAATATTATCAGGGTCAATTCCGTCGACCATATAAGCCCACTGGCTGTATCTGTAAAGGTGGTCAAAGTCCTCTAAAAGTCCAAAATTGAATGTTTCTTTTACATAATCATCCGGTTCGTTCTGCGCCATCCACGCTGTTAAATCAACCGCAACCTGTTCGTAGCCTAAAGTTGTTTCAAGAACTGTCTGGCATGCAGGAGTCAGCCAGTTTACCGTTGTCTGCTGCATATCTTCAATTTTTCTTGATAAAGCCATAAGTTTTTTAACTTCCATATCAGGACAGCATCTTGCAAAGTTGTGTTTAAAATTCCATGCTTCGACTTCAATGCCGTTCATTAAAATTTGTCGTGTTCTTGAATAGCAGTCAACCGAATGTTTGTCGAACGGTCTTTTAACAATATCATGCCAGCTTCTTAGCTGTTTTTCTACGGGAATTCCCTTTTCTTCTAATGGATTAAATGTCATTTTTATTCTCCTTGTATTCTGGAAGATAGGAAGTTAAGATGTTATGAAGATAGGCTATTATCGGTGCTTCGCACAAATTTTTAAGTTTACCTTCTTATCTTCTTACCTTCTTATCTTCATTATTATTTCTCCAACGCATAGGCAAAAAGTTCGCCCGCGCATTTGTTGTAATATCTTCCGTCATCTTTTGCAAAAAGATTTTCAAAGTGGCTTAGTGCTGTGCCGTCTGTTGAATATGACGGGTTTGTCATCATAAGATGATGTGTCGAGGTGTCGTATCTCAGCGGGAACAAGTCGTTCATCTGCATAAAACTCGGAAGCTTGTCGCTTGCCAGATAATATCCGAAAAGAGCTGAATTAATACGGTTTAATTTTTGTTCGTATGAAAGTCCGCCCTCATTGTTGTCGTTTGTAACTTCAACACCCGGTGCATAATCTCTGTAATATTTCAGCCGTTCAGATAAATTTCTTACAGCTTCAAAATCATCGCCTGTTATAAAGTCCGTTCCTGCATTCAAGCCCATAAGCCTGTATCTTTCAAAATCATCGGAACTTTTTTCTCCGACAAAACTTATATTTGTTTTGCCCGTTCGCAGTCTGATTTCGTTTAAAATATACTGCATCTGGTGATATTCGGGCAAAGCTCCGACTCCTGTGTAATTTGCCATATCATAACCCCCGATATGCTTGGCTGAATCTATAAACATACATTCAAAGCCCAAATTCATAAGTTTTACGCATTCGGTTATATAAATTTCAACGTGTTCGGGGTTTTGCCAGCTGAAAATTTCATCATCGCGGTAATTACGTGCGATTTTTATCTGATCTGCTGAAATCACATGCCTGAAACCAACCTTTATACCTCTAAAATGGGCTAAATCAACAAAAGCTTTCAACTGTTCTTCCGGTGTAATTTTATCAACAATTGAGTAATCAATTATATTGTCGCTGTAACTTGTATTAAGCCTGAGACCGTAAATCGAGTTTTCTTCAAACGGACCTTTTTCGTATGCATCTCCGTAAATATTCTGCCAGATTTGAGAAAGAATTATACAGTTTGCAAAGCTTTTTGCAGAAGGCGGAATTGCAGGCAGTAACTTTATACAGCTTAAAATTCCTTTGCAGGTGCATCCGTTATCCATAACAGCAATTGCGCGGTCGTTAATTTCAATGTAATTTGCAAGCCTTCCCCAGTTATCCCCGTAAACCGGTGTTCCTATATAGTCAGGGAATTTATCGTAAAAAATATTGCTTTCCGAAAGGGTTGCAATAATTTCAACAGCCTCTTTCACAGACAGCTTCAACAAATCCGCGGGTACAATATTGCCGAGCCACCTTTTTGAATAAGCGTTTCCGACTCCATGAAAGGCGATATAATTACTGTAATCATTACGCTTTAATTTTGTATTCTCACCAAGAGCTTTTAATAATTTATTTACTGAATTTAATTTCATAACATAATTACTTATAAGTAATTTATATATTTTTTTCATTACCCGAAGTGTTAAAAAATCTGGCGGGTGGCTTTCAGAAGACCGGAAGTCCAGAGGGTAAGAAGGTAGGAAGATATGAAGGTAGGCTATTTATATTAAAAAAGCTTATCTTCTAATCCTCCTACCCTCTTATCTTCTAATAATTATCCCTCACCCCGGCCCTCTCCCATGGGAGAGGGAGTATTCAACACGTAGGGTGGGATAAGTGAAGCGTTCCCACCAGACAATTTTTAAAGCCAACGGAGGTCAGGAAGTATTTTATTCTGAGGTGCGGAAGGCAGGAGGTCAGGCTGTTTACGGCGGGCAGAGCCCGCAAATAAGTTACTTTCGTGCGAAGCACCGATACCAGCTTGCCTTCCTGACCTCTGAACTTCCGGTCTTCTGATAATCAGCCCCTCTCTCTAGCTTTCTCCCCCAAAGGGGCGAGAGGACAAAACATCCCTCACTCTGCTCCTCTCCTATGGGAGAGGAGCAGTTGTTGCGTTTCGGTCTTTATATGATTGATGCTATATATTCAAAAATCTTTTCGTTATATCTGTTATCAACTGCACTAAACGGCAATACAATTCCTCCGAATTGTTTTTCAATATTTTTTATAACATTCAAAGTTTTTGATTTTGGTACGTAATCCATTTTTGTTACAACGGTAAAAATCGGCAGATTGTATGCTGAAACCCATTCACGCATTTGAAAGTCATTATTTTGAATATCATGTCTGCCGTCTATAAGCTGAATTAGTGATTTTATCTGTGTACGTTTAAGCAGATATTCTTCCAGATTTTTCTGCCATCTGTTTTGAGCTTCTTTTGAAACTCTCGCATATCCGTATCCGGGCAGATCCGCTACCATAAATTTATCGGAAAATTGGAAAAAATTAATCAATCTTGTTTTCCCCGGAGTATTTGAAGTTTTTGCAAGTTTTTTCTGGTTTGCAAGGGCATTGATAAAAGATGACTTGCCGACATTGGAACGCCCGAGAAGCGGAAATTCAGGCAGAGTATAAGAAGGACACTGCGACAATTTTTCAGCGCTTATTAAAAATTTAGCCTGCATATATTTTGTAGCCATAAAATTATATTATCATGAAAAACTTTTTCAAAAAATTATAATTTAATTGTTTTACCTGATTTTAATGCGTTTTTTATATCTTCTTCTGGCTTTTTGCCTGTTGTTGTAAGGTAGTTGCCTGTCATAATTCCTTCTACACAGGTTTTTAAAGCCAGCCGCTGGTTTTTATCTGACAAACGCATTCTGCCGCCGCAAAGCCGGATAATTGAATCAGGATTGGCAATTTTAAATATTGCAAGAGTCCTTAAAATATTGTCTTCATCAATTTTATCAATATAATTTTCAAAGGGGGTATCAGGGATTGGCATAAGAATGTTTACGGGTATGGAATCGGGCTGAATTCGGGCAAGTTCAAGCGCCATTTCTATTCTCTGTTCAACTGTTTCTCCCATTCCGAGAATAACACCGCAGCATAATTCCATTCCGTATTTTTTTACAAGCCTGCAGGTATTTATTCTGTCATCAAAATTGTGCGTAGTACAAATTTGAGGATAATATGACCTTGATGTGTTTATGTTATGGTGAAATCTTATAAGTCCTGCCTGTGCAAGTTTTTCTGCCTGTTTTTCATTTAAAATCCCGATTGAGGCACAGCTTTTAAGTCCTTCAATTTTATTAACCGCACGTATCATTTCAAGAATTTTATCAAAATCGCTTTCATCAGGAGTTTTTCCGGACGTTACTACGGCAAATCTTGCTGTTTTATGGGCTTTTGCTTCCAGAGCTGATTTTGTAACTTCCGAGATATCTACAAGGGGGTAAGAGTCAATGTGTGTGCGGTAATGCGAGCTCTGGGCACAATATTTACAATTCTGTGAGCATTTCCCGTTACGTGCATTTATTAATGAACAAAATTCTACAGTATTTTTTACATATTTTGATGAAAGTTTTAAAAGTTTATCAATATCGCTGTTATATAATTCAAGCAGTTCGCTTTTATTCATAAGAAATCCTCTGCATCCAATCATATAATCTCAATTGACTAAAGTCAAATCATATGCTAAAATTTGCTCATAAAGGAGTATGTAATGTTTTGTCCTAATTGCGGAAAACAAATTAAAGATACGGATAATTTTTGCAGATACTGCGGAACTGATGTTAGAAGCACCGGTAATGAGCAGCCGGCAGAAGAAGTTTTAGTTGACGAAAAGCAGGACAGTACAGGTTATAAAATGCCTGCGGATAATGAAGAAGAACTTGTTCTTTATGATGTAAAAAAGCACTGGATGTCATTATTCTGGCCTGTTTTTTTAACTCCGGTATTTTTAATTTATTTCTGGTTTATATTTTTAAATACACACAGTTTTTTCAGCTGGGTAGTTGTATTTGCTATTCTGGCAGGCATTATTTATCCGATTTTAAGATATAATTCGGATAAAATCATTATTACAAATAAATTTGTGCACATAAAACTTGGAGTATTTACCTCTGATAGTATTGATATTCCGTTGGATAAAACGGATATGCTTGATTTAACCCAAACAGCTCTGGGGAAGGTTTTCGGATACGGTACATTGACATTCACCCGCAATTCTGAAAGGTATGATTATAATTATATAATGTCGGTTGAAGATATGCAGTATTTGATTGATGACACATCAGGTTTTGTCAGAGACATTCTTGAGGAAGAGACTTAAATATTTTCAAATTTCATGCTGTTGCTGTACAGGTTATCTATAAGTTTTGCAATATCTTCTTTTTCTTTGTTGTCTAAAACTTTAATATTATCATATGACCGTGTAACAGGTTTATCCGGACTGAAAGGTGTGGTATTTATATTTTTATTATTGACCCAGCTTGTAACTTTTTCTGTTACAGGGTCAATATTTTTAACTATGCTTACTGTTTTGCCGTCGCGTTTATAAATTGAGACCGTAACAATTTTGCCGGTTTCTGTATCATATTCCTGTATTGAGGAAATTTTTGTTTCATCTTTTACGTTAAAATTAATTGTGCGCAGTTTTTTACCGGTTTGCGGGTCATATTCGTCTACTGATTTGTATAAAACATAATTTATCGTACGGATTTTTTTCCCTGATTTTCTGTCAAATTCATCAATTGAACGGATTTTTTTCTCATCAAAATAATCGTAATGAGTTGTTTTAATTCTTGAGCCTGTATTAACATCAATTTCGACTATTCTGTCAACAGATTTGCCGTTTCTGCGGTAGATTACTTCTTCTCTGGTTTGAGGTTCAAGGTTTGAATATAAAAGTTTAAGATGCGAATTGTCAAATTTAGAGCTTCTTGTTTCATCCGGTAAAGCTTTTTGAATAGTGGCCAATAATTTCATATAAAATTTCTCCTACAAATATAATACATGATAAAATAATTTTTTCTATTTTATGTAAAGTATTATACACAATTTAAAAATATATAATAAATTCCCTGACAGGGCAAATTTATTAATAATATATTAATTTCTTTTTTCCAGAAGTTCAAGAAAAATTTTGTAATCCGTTCCCCAGCTTGCCATAGCATTTAAAACAGGGGCAAGACTGTAGCCGACATCTGTCAGGGTATATTCTACGCGAGGCGGTACTTCAGGAAATACTTCCCGTTTTACAAGTCCGTCATTTTCCATGGAACGTAAATTTGTTGTAAGAACTTTTTGTGATATCCCGCTGCAGGATTTTTTTAATTCCCCGAAACGTTTTGTACCGTTTAATAAATCCCTTATAATAAGCACTTTCCATTTTTCGCCGATAAGTTTTAATGTGGTTTCAACCGGACATTTTGGCAGCTCTTTTAATTCCATAAATTCTCCTATAGTATCTTTTAGTAAGTAAAGAACAAATTAATACTAACAAATTTCTGTGATAAAGTCAAAAAGAAAGACCGCTAATTGCGGTCTAACCAATTTATTATTGCGTGTGCAAAAGCTTCGCTTGATTGAAAATTCTGGCCTGTAATTAAATTATTGTCCTCTATAACAGTTACTTTGCCGGTTCCGCTGTCAATAAATTCGGCTCCTGCCTCTTTTAGAGCATCTTCAAGAAAAAATGGTGTTAAATTTTCTTTTTTGTAATAGTATTCTTCATCGTTTGTAAAACCGGTCAGTTTTCGGCCGTTTACAAAAGGTATCCCTTCTTTTTGCGCTGAAAGAAGTCCCGCAGGGCCATGGCACACTGCTGCTATAAGTTTTTTTCTTTCGTCAAAGTCATTGATAATTTTTCCAAGCGTTGTGTTGTTGTAAAGATCAAACATCGGGCCGTGCCCGCCCGGCAGTACAAGCGCATCAAAAGCAGTGAAATCTACTGTATTTAATTGTTCTGTACCCCCAAGAGCTTTTTTTGCCTGTTCCCATTTAATATTTTCAGACAAATTTTCACTTTCCGGATCAACAGGTGCATTCCCTCCGGAAGGTGTTGCAACTGTTATATCATAGCCTTCATCAACAAACGCAAGATACGGAATAGCAAATTCTTCCAGCCACAAACCTGTTTTTGTTTTGTGTTTGTCCTCAAAATGATCGGCCTGTGTCACAACAATTAAAACTTTTTTCTGTTTTTTGAAATTGCATACTTCGCAGGTTTCTGCTTCAAAGATTTTTTCATTATTATTTTCAGACATAAAAAATTTCCTCCTTTTTTTTCAATGGAAACATATATTTATAATTAATTCATTAGTAAGAAGGGGAGGATTATGCCCCAATTTGACAAGTGAAGCAATGCGCTCCCTCAGAAGGACTAAATACTTCCTATGTGAGAGGGGTGAGGGCTGTTAACCATCCTTGCTTAATCTATACAATCCACCCGTCTTTGTATCCGGTATCGTATTTTTTATTAACTTTTTCGGCAATCCGGCAGGCAGCTTCATAAAAAATAACCGGCAGACTGCAATAACCCGATACAATAAGTGCGTCTTTTACCGGTGTGGGTTTTTTAGGTTGAATAACTTTCGCAGCTGCAGTGTGAATTTTTACAGGCTGTACTTTCATAAAAGTATTTTCTAACCTTCCATGTATAAAAACATTAGACAAAAGAGCAGAAATTTTTGTATTTTTGTACTATAATGAAATTCAGCTGATTTATATAAATAGGGAAAAAGTATGATAACAACAGATAAATTGACCGTAAGATTCGGTTCGCAGACATTATTTGAAAACGTAAGTATTAAATT
>CALURE010000071.1 GCA_944323095.1 Candidatus Gastranaerophilales bacterium | reverse complement strand
TCAGGAGTTAAATGGTCTGCAAAAATTCCGCTTGCATCTGTAATAAAAATTCCGTTCATGATAATATGTTACCATGAATACGCTGGAATTTTATATAAAAAAGATTGCCTGTTCAACAGGTGAAAATCTTGATTTGTCGCAAATTCCAATGATGATGCGCAGAAAATTATCGCCTGTTGGGAAAATTGCCTTGAGTACAATTTTGCAATGTTTTGACGGCGCAGATGTTAGATTGGTTTATGCTTCCCGATACGGTGAATTGGAGCGGGTTGTAAAGCTTATTAAACAAGAACATGAAGAAAACGAGATTTCGCCTGCGGGGTTTAGTTTTTCCGTTCACAATTCAACAATAGGGCTTTTTTCGCTTATAAATAATCTGCATTCGTCTTATAATTCGATTGCTGCAGGTGAGGAAAGCTTTTCAGCCGGTCTTTTAGACGCTGTTATGAATAAGGAAAAAACTCTTTTTTGTTTTGCTGAATCAGTAGACAGATTTGAAAGTATTTCAATGCTGATTGATTTTGAACAGGGCGAATATGTGAGAATTGTTCCTAATTGTAAAAATCTGCCTTCTAACAATTTTAATGAATTTTTAAAAGGCAATCGCTATATTTGTCCGCTTTATATTCTGGAGAGGGTGAATGATTAGATTTATCCGCGGATTTTTTGTTGTGATGCTTTTTGTAATATTCGGGCTGGGGTCTTTGATTTTAAGCTTTATATTATTGCCTGCTGGCGGTATATTTTTTAAAGGCGAAAAGAAAAGAGAATTTTTTTCACATATAATTCATAAACTGTGGCATGGATACACACAGCTTTTTGTAATATTTGGTTTAATCAAATTAGATTTGCGAAATATTGAACAGGCACAGGGCAAAATTATTGTATCAACGCACCCTTCTTTTATTGATATTCTAATTTTGATAGGACTTTACGACAATTCTCTCTGCCTTGCAAAAAAAGAAATTCTTAACAATATTTTTATGAAAAATATAGTAAAAAATGTATATATACCGAATAATGTTGAGCTTGATGAATTTAAAGAAATTTGTAAAGAAGCATTGAATGACGGGTATAACATAATAATTTTTCCGACAGGGACAAGAACAGCTGCAGGTGAAGATTTGAAAATTCACAAAGGCGCAGCGGCATTGCAAATTGACACAGGTGCAGATATTATTCCCGTAAAAATCGAATGCGATTATCCTTTTTTACAAAAAAACAGACCTGTTTATGATGCCGGTGTCAGAGTTATAACCTACAAAATAACCCAGCTTGCACCGATTAAACTTTCAGAATTTTCTGAAAAATCAGAAATTAAATTGCGAAAAGAAATATCTGATAGAATTAAATCGGACTTTATGTGTGAAACATAAAATTTGACTTTAGACATCAATTAAGTTATAAATATTATTAGGTGAATTAAGATGTGTCTGGAAAATGAAATTAAAACTCTAATCATTGAATCGCTTGAATTAGAGGATATAACAACCGGTGATATTAAAGATGACGAGCCGTTATTCATAAGCGGACTCGGCTTAGACAGCATTGATGCTCTGGAACTCGGTATGGCTTTAAAGAAAAAATATCATATTGATTTGAGCGAGGACAAAGAAGAAAATAAAAAACATTTTTACTCTGTTAAGACTATAGCTGATTATATTAGAAGCTGTAATGGCTCTGATAAAAATTAAAAGGATTGGCAAAAGTGGCAAAATACTCAAGAGAACAAATTTTTGATAAATTAAAAAGTATTCTGGCCGACGATTTTGAAATCGAGCCTGAAAAACTTGTGCCTGATGCAAATCTTTTTGAAAATCTTGAGCTTGACAGCATTGATGCCGTTGATCTGGCCGTGAAATTGCAGGAATTCACAGGACAAAAAATCCCGCCCGAAAATTTTAAACAGATAAAAACCCTTGATGATGTAGTAACTGCTGTTGAAAAATTATTATGAAAGTGATGCAGAAAGGCAGAGAGGCAAAGCCTTTTACACGATATAACTCCTCAACTATTCAACCCTTCAACCTTTCAACCAAAGTAAAACCGCTGTTGCCGTTTTTGGGCACTTTGTGTATTGTTTTGCTTTTCCATTTCAGCAAGATTTATGTTCTGAAATTTTATCCTGTTATTGTAAATTCATTTATTTTCTGTGTATTTTTCGCATCTCTGTTTTGCAGGGAAACGGTTATTCAAAAAATTGCAAAAAAAATGGAAGGCGGTGTTCTTGATGATTTTACAAGGAATTACACGCGGAATTTGACTTATGTCTGGTGCGTTTTTTTGTTTATAAATCTTTCAATATCAATAGCAACCGTTTTTATGTCCGCAAAAGCGTGGGCATTATATAATGCATGTATTTCATATATTGCGCTCGGGGTAATGTTCGGAGTAGAATATATTATAAGAATTATTTTGAGAGCAAGGCACAAAAAAAATGCAAAGTAATAAAAAAAGTTTTATATTCAAAACATCAGGTTCAAGCGGGATGCCAAAAACTGTTAAAAAAAGTTATGAAGCACTTATTACAGAAGCCCGTGATATGGCTGACTTTTTTAAATTTCCGCCTGATACGGTTATATTATCAACCGTAAGCTCTGAACACATGTACGGTATGACATTTACCGTTATGCTTGCGCAAGTCGCAGGGTGCAGGGTTGATAAAGAAAGAATTTTTTACACCGAAGATATAAAAGATTACGAAAAATTTATTTTTGTCTCAACCCCGTCTTTTCTTGAAAAACTTGCAAAATATGGATTTAAATTTAAAAATAAACCCCTGATGATATTTAGCGCCGGAGCAGCACTTGATGACAGAGTTTTTGAATATCTTGAAGGAATATCTCAAGGTGTCACTGAAATTTACGGAAGCTCGGAAGCCGGTGTAATTGCATACAGACAATCACATAAAAGTCTTTTAAAAACTTTTGACAACGTTTCTATGGAAATTGAAGACGATAAAATTACAGTAAAATCAGAATATTTTGACGAGCCTGAAATTGTTTTAGATGATGAACTTGAATTTTTTAATGACGGATTTAAAGTACAAGGACGCAAAGACAGGATTGTAAAAATACAGGAAAAACGAATTTCTCTTGATGCGGTAGAAAATATTTTGAATTCAAACGAGCTGATTGAAAAATCATATTGCCTGAAATTGAATGACAAACTTTGTGCGGCAGTTGTATTGAATGAAAAAGGTAGACAAATTTTAGAAAAAAACGGAAAACTTGAACTTGTAAAAACTATAAAATCTAATATGGCGGGTGCAGCGGCACGCTGCAAGAAATGGCGGTTTTTGTTTGAACTGCCGGTGAATGAAAGGGGAAAAATTAACGGAAAAAGAGTTAAAGAAATTTTTAATACAAATCTGACTTATCCTGATGTAATTGATTTTTCAATAAACAGCACAGATGCGCGGTTTGATTTAATTTTCCCGCAGAAAAGCAATTTTTTTAAAGGGCATTTTCCTGAGTTTCCGATTTTGCCCGGTGTTGTGCAGCTGTTTTTTGTAAAAGAATTTATTAAAGATGCGTTTAATCTCGACTTTGTACCGCAAAAAGTTAAAAAGGTTAAATTTTCATCTGTAATAAAACCCGATGAAAAAGTGAGCCTGTGTCTTAAAAAATCAGAAACTTCAATTGATTATAAATTTACAAAAGGTGACAAAATTTTTTCTTCCGGCACTTTTGTTTTATAATAATGTTATGAAAAAGATTTCGGCAGAAATGATAATGGACGTGCCTTTCTATGACGCTGACTCAATGAAGATTGTATGGCACGGAAATTACATAAAATATCTTGAGGTCGCAAGATGCGATTTGCTTTCCAAAATAGGCTACACTTATTTAGATATGATGGATGAAGGGATTGCATATCCTGTTGCGACTATGGAATTGAAATATATAAAGCCTGCAAAATTCGGACAAAAACTCAGAATTGTGAGCGAAATAACCGAATATGAACCTGCTTTGTATATAAAATACGAAATTTTTGATAATGAAACAGGCGAAAAACTTTTTAAAGCAAAAAGCATGCAGATGTGTATTGATGCAAAAACAGGGGAAAGTATTTACAGCGCGCCGAAAAAATTCATTGAAAAACTGGAGGAGTATGCGTAAATTTTTAATTCTGACAATTTTAATTTTAGCAGGTTTAAATTTTTGTTTTGCATCGGATGATATTTTTGCACATCCTTCGACAAGCAGAGAAATTTCTAAATTGATGCCGGAATTAAAAGACGCATCATGTAAATTTGAGCAAGAAAAATTCATCGGCTCAGCTGTTTTAAAATCAGGCGGAAATTTTAAATTTATAAAAGATAAAGGCGCAATTTTTGAAACTTTATACCCGATTAAATCAACCGTTTCTTATACGTCTTCCCAAAACAGGCAGATGAACGATGTAATTGTTGCTATTTCAAATAAAAACTACGCTTATCTTGATAAAAATTTTAATCTGTATTACAAAAACGACAAAGAAAAATGGATTGTCGGTCTGAAACCTAAAAATGGGTCTGCTGTTGCTTCACAGCTGAATAATATTATTATTAAGGGAAAAAACGATATTGATAATATCAAAATTGATACGGTAAAAAACGGAATTACGGATATTTCTTTTAAATGCATAACAAAATAATTAATATTATTAGAATATTTTTTGTCTTAATACTTGTAACTCTCGGAGTTCTGGTGTTTTTGAGACCTGCAAATACAGAAACAAATATTTTGAAAGCAGTCTTTTCCTCGACAGAAGATAATATTCTTGTAGAATTGAGCAGTAAATTTTCCGCAAGGTTAAATGTTATAGTCGAGAATGAAAGCCAGGAAAAATCGGAAGAAATTGCAAAAACAATCTATGCAAAACTCGATAAAAATGCTTTTTATACCTCTGATGTAAATATTGCAGGAGTTTTATCGGATTATGAAAAACACCATAACAACCTGCTTTCAGCACAGATGCGGAGACTTTTAATAAACAAACAGTACGATGTTGTCGAAGAAAAAGGACTTGAAGCTTTATATAATCCTATAATGCCGCCGATAGGCTCGATTGAAGAAGATCCTTTTCTGCTGTTGACTGATTTTGTAATGGAGCTTTCCGATAACAAAGAGGTATCAAATTTTACCCCTATTGAATTTAACGAAAAATATTACAGCCTGATTATGCTGAATGTTGACAGCGAAATTGCTTTGTCGCCTTCTGTTTTAAATGAAGAAGTGGAAAAACTCACATCCATACAAAAAGAATTTTCAAAAGACGGAACAAATGTTTATCTTTCAGGCGCGCCTGTACACTCTTATTTTGCAAGCAGTCATTCTATTTTTGAAATCAATCTGATAAGCATTCTTTCGATTATTTTTATCATATGTCTTGTGTATTTTTATTTCGGCTCTATTATTCCTTTAATACCGATTGCCGTAAGCATCGGCGCGGGAATTTTTGCAGGGTGGAGCATGGTATCTTTAATTTTCAAAGATATTCACATTTTGACTTTTGTATTTTCAACTACGCTAATCGGAATTTGTGTTGATTATTCGCTTCATTATTTTGTGTCACTACGTAATAATAAGTCAGGCAAAGATGCATTAAACGAAATTTTTAAAAGTCTTTCGGTCAGTCTTTTAACAACTGTCGGTGCTTTTGTTGTTCTTTTGTTTGCAAATTTTATTCTTTTAAAACAGATTTCGGTATTTACGATAACAGGGCTGGTTACGGTATATTCTATTGTAGTTCTTTTTTATCCGGTCGTATTTAACAAAATTGCAGGACAGGATGACAGGAGGTCATGGCAATTAAATAGTATTATTGCCGGCTTTGTTTCTGCATTGAAAAAAATTAAACCTCCAATCAAGTTTATTATAACTGCACTTGTTTGTATAGTTTTCATCTTTTCCTATTCACGCATTAGTTTTGACGACAACATTAAAAACATGTACGTTCCGCCAAAATTTCTGGTTAATGCCGAAAAACTTTTTGCACAACTTGCCGGAACTGACAGCAATTTTTCATTTTTGGTCGTAAAAGGGCAAAATCTTGAAGATATCTTAGAAAAAGAAGAAGCGATTTCTGATAAGCTTGAAAATGAAAATATTACATATCAATCATTGAGCCGTTACGTTCCATCCGTAAAACGTCAGAAGTCAAACATGTATTTAAGAAAACAGCTTTACAAAGACAAAATGGATGAATATGCGGTATTTTTGCCTGCATCACAGAGAATTAAACTGATTAAAGAAAAAAATGACAGGGGATTTTTAACTCTAAATAACAATTTTGATTTGTTAAAAAAGAATTTTTTGATAGATAAAAATACGTCAATCATGGTTTTATATGATTACGATGGCGAAGCTATTGACGGTGCGCGTGTCATTTCACTCCAAAAAGATATTTCATCGCAGCTGAGAAAATGCAGGATAATATGTTTAAGCCTGCTTTTGCCGATTTTTGTATTTTTATATCTTCTTCTTGCAAAAATTTATGATTTTAAATCAGCATTAAAAATAATTTCTCCGTCAATTTGTGCTGTTTTATTTGTGTTTGCAGTACTCGGGCTTTTTAATTGTCCCGTAAATCTTTTCCATCTGCTTGCAATATTTTTGATAATCGGTTTCGGGCTGGATTATTCGGTATTCAGATTTGGCGGAAACAAAAAGTCAGCTGATGCCGTTTTAATGTCTTGTATGACAACGGTATTTTCCTTTGCACTTCTCGGGTTTGCAGGATTTAAACTTATAAGTTCGCTCGGAATAGTCCTTTCGCTCGGACTTGTAAGCTCGTATATTTTTAGTGTAATATTGATTGGGAAGGCAGGAGGGCAAGAAGATAGGAAGATATGAGGGTAGGTAATTAACTGTAAATAACTTCTTAACTTATTCCTGCGCTTCTTGACTTCTAACATGAGGATAAAAAATGAAATACAGAAGAATAAAAAAACATATATCACCACAGGTAAAAGCGCTGGCAGAAGCACAGAAAATCGCGTTTGCACCTATGACATTTCAGGCGGTTAATGCAATGCTTAAATTCGGGATTTTGGAATTTCTTGAAGAAAATCCCTCAACCGTTGACGAAATTATTGAAAATTGTAAAATTTCAAAATACGCGGCAGAAACTTTGCTGGAAGTTGCTCTGTGCTGCGGTCTGGTTGTAAAAACAGAAGAAAAATTCGTAAATTCTCTTGTGGCATCAGCATTTTTGAATAACGAAATGACAAAAGTCAACTTCAATTTTGTAAAAGATGTATGTTATCTCGGGGCATCTGAGCTTGCGAATTCTTTTGAAGCATCCGAACCTCTGGGATGCAGAAAATTTATAGGAAATTACGATACAATTTACAACGCGCTTCATTTTCTGCCTTCTGATATGAAAAAAAGCTGGTTTGAATTTGACCATTTTTATTCTGACAGATGTTTTGACGAAGTTTTGAAGATTATTTTTGAAAATAATCCTTCTCAAGTTTTTGATATCGGCGGAAATACAGGGAAATTTGAGCGCGCCTGCCTTGAATTTGATAAAAACTGTATTGTTAATATGATTGATCTTCCTGAAAATATCGAGGAAGCCAAAAAACATCTTAAAAATGAAAGATTAAAATTTCACGGTGTTGATGTATTGAAAAATCCTATGCCGGTAATTTCAGGAGCTGTCTTTATGAGCCAGTTTCTTGACTGTTTTTCCGAAGAACAGGTTATTCATATTCTGACAAACGTTAAAAATTCAATGACCGGAGATACGAAAATCTTTATACTTGAACCATTTACGGACAAACAGTTTTTTGAAGGCGCACAATATTCGCTTGTTCATATATCGCTTTATTTTACATGTATGGCAAACGGCAAAAGCAAAATGTATTCAGAAA
>CALURE010000070.1 GCA_944323095.1 Candidatus Gastranaerophilales bacterium | reverse complement strand
ATACAAATGCTAGTGATCTCAAATCTCAGGATGATGAAGTTGCGATTGCTAGAGCCGAAGTAGTTTACAAAAATGAAATGCAAGAAATTGAAAATCAGGATAAAAAATATGATCAGGATTTGAAAAAATTAGATACTGAACATAGTGCTCTGCAGACTGAATATGATTCATTGAAAAGTACTATAGACAAAAACGTTGAAAGATCTTTTAAAACTTTTTCATAAATTATTTAAAATTAAGAAGTTTTCTTTTTGGGATTTTTATTATGCCGCGGTTTGCCGTTGTTTTTTCGGGGCATGTTCGGGGTAGAATATGAGGTTTGAATACGTTTTACACTATACACATCAGGTATTGCCTGAATGCTTAAAATAACTTTTTTCAAAGTATCAATATTATCTAATTCCATTCCGACTTCTATAATACCGATTTTGTTATTTTTTGATTTAACATTTGCGTATATGATATTTGTATTGTTATCTGAAACCGCTGCTATTATGTCTTTTAACAAGCCTTGTTTTTCTGCTGTTTCAACGCGAATTGTTGTGCTGTAAGTTTTATTTACGTTATCTCCGGACCACCTGATATCCATAAGCCTTTCGGGTTCAATGTGATCAAGCATCTGGCAGTCCATTCTGTGGACAGTTACACCTTTGGCACGTGTAACAACACCGACAATGGGTTCCCCCGGAATAGGTGAACAGCATTTGGCAATTGAATAAAGCAATCCTTCCAGCCCTATTATGTCTTTCTCTGATTTTTTCCTTGTACTTCCGTGAAAAGTAGGTTCTGCAGTTTTCTGCGGTTCAGGTTTTTTAAGTTTATTTATTATTTTGTTTAAAGTCGTTTCACCGTATCCGAGAGCTGCAAATAAATCGTCTGCTGACTGGTAATTCATTAATTTTGCGGCTTTTTCAAACTCTCCTGACTTTGTATATTCATCAAAAACTGCTTTTGTTAATTCATGTTCAAGGTTTGTTTTTCCGACTTCAATATGTTCTTCTCTGTTATTTTTCTTAAACCATTGTTTAATTTTGGATGATGCTTGTTTTGTAACTACAAAATTCAGCCAGTCGAGGCGCGGAGCCGGTGTTTTTGATGTTAAAATTTCTACAATATCGCCGTTATGGAGTTTGGTATCAAGCTGCGCAATTCTGCCGTTTATAAGTGCACCTACTGTTTTGTTGCCGACTTCCGAGTGAATTCTGTATGCAAAATCAACAGGTGTTGCATTTACAGGAAGGTCAAAGACATCTCCGTTAGGAGTGAATGCAAAAACCTGATCCGAAAACAGGTCTAATTTTACGGAATTCACATAATCTTCTGCGGAAGTCATATCTTTGTCATATTCTACAAGTTTCCTCATCCAGGAAAATTGTACGTCTGATGGATTTGTAGCCTTTTGTGAACCTTTTTCTTTATAGCGCCAGTGAGCAGCAATACCGTATTCTGCGACTTCGTGCATTTCCCAGGTCCTGATTTGAACTTCAAGTGGTTTTGAGCGCGGGCCTATGACCGAAGTATGCAGTGATTGATACATATTGCCTTTCGGCATTGCTATGTAATCTTTAAATCTGCCGGGAATAGGTTTAAATTGTGAATGTATCAAACCTAAAACTTCATAACATTCTTTTTCTGTATCCACGATGACTCGGACGGCAGTTATATCGTAAAGATCGTGAAATGCGATGTTCAAACGTTTCATTTTGCTGTAAATACTGTAATAGTGTTTGGCACGGCCTGTAATCTGTGCATTTATTCCGGCTTTTTTTACATCTGCAGTAATTTTGTCGATAAGAATTTTTACTGTTTCTTCCCTGCTGGCTTTTGTTTGTGAAACGAGTCGTGCGATTTCAAAATATTTGTCAGGTTCAAGGTAGCGCAGAGATAAATCTTCGAGTTCTGCTTTAATTTTATAGATACCCAGACGGTTAGCAAGCGGGGCAAAAATATCAAGGGTTTCTTTTGCGATTTTTTGCTGTTTGCTGGTTGTCATGAAATTAAGAGTCCGCATATTATGAAGTCTGTCTGCAAGTTTTAAAAATACTATTCTGATATCGCTGGCCATTGCGATAAATAATCTGCGGAAATTTTCAGCCTGACGTTCTTCTTTTGATTTGAACTGCAGTTTACCGAGTTTTGTAACCCCTTGAACAAGTGTCAGTACATCTTTGCCGAATAATTTTTCGATTTCTTCGGGTTTAGTATCTGTATCTTCAAGAATATCATGCAAAAAAGCGGCTTCCAGTGTATGTGAATCTACTTTTAAGCCTAGAAGAATTTTAGCGACTTCAACGGGATGAATGATGTAAGGTTCTTCTGAAATTCTGTACTGACCTTCATGAAGCCGTTTCGCAAAAAGATATGCTTTTTCTATTTGTTCAATTTCATCAGGTTCTCTGTTTTGTGCAATCAGCTCTTTTTTTATGTCGTCAAAAAGTGGTTTTTCCGTCATGATATAATAATCATACAGATTTTATTTTAATTTTTCAAGTAAAATAAAGTAATTTCATTCATAAGGATTATAAAAATGTTTAAAGAAACAAAGGACGGGCTGATAATAAAGTTGAGAATTGCACCGAATGCGTCCAAAAATGAAATTATAAAATCAGATGACGGCAGTGTAAAAGTAAAAATAACAGCCCCGCCGGTTGATGGAAAAGCCAATAAGGCATTAGTTGAATATTTCTCTAAAATTTTTAAGATTCCGAAGTCATATATTGAAATAATTAAAGGTGAAACATCAAAAGACAAGACAATTTTAATTAAAAATTCAAAAAATAAACTGGATTTAATTAAAAGCTGTTTTAATGTTGAATTTTAATTTACATATATATTGCAAAGCAGATTATTTGTGTTAACATAAAATTATGACTAATATAAATTCTTTAAAATTGCATTGTGTTCATCTTCATATAGACCTTGAAGGACTATAGGGTTGATTGTTTGGTGCTTTAAAGAATAAAAGAAAAATTTCAATTCCGCTAAAAATAGTCTTTCAAGGAGAATTACAGCACTTAAGAGACTATATTTTGAAAGAATTGGAGAAGAATAACAATGACAGTAACAAGTATCATTTCGGCAATCGGAAACAATAGCAGCATTTACCCTTTAATAATCCGTGACTGCTGTATTGAAGTCCCTGTTAAAATTGCTATGACATATGACCAGAATAAAAAAGAATCAAAAGAAATTGCTTATTTAGCCGCAAGAGAAAGATTTTTGGATGAATATGCGACTTCTGCTGTCTGGCTTGGCGGAATTCCTCTTGTCGGCTGGCTGTGTGATAAATATATAAAGTCTAAAGGTTTAAATCCCAAAGTTAATTTAAAATTGTTTAAAGAAGAAGCTGGTATTCAAGGCATTGATTATAATATCAAAAAGTTTAAAGATATTGCGCCTGATGCGGTAAAGGATTTGATTAAAGCAAAGGAAAATAAAAGACTTTATGAAAAACTTCTTGCAGGAAAATTTGTTGCCTCTACGGCAATTCCGATTTTATTTATGGGATTTATTCTCCCTAAGCTGATATTTGCGTCTTCTTCCAGAAAAATTGAAAAGTTAAGAAAAGAAAAAACGGATGAAAAAAAATCGCAGCAGATTAGTTTTCTGCAGAAAGACAGATTTATTAAACAGAAAAATATAAGCTTTGAAGGGAATTGGATTCCCAGAGCTGCAAATTTTTCCGCCCAGGATAAAATGGCTGTGACAGACGGCGGCTATGCTGTTGGCCGTGTTGCGACCGCACGTAACAAAAATGAAAGATATGATCTTGCATTTAAAATGACAGGCATGATGATTCTTAATTATGCTGCACCAAAATGGATCGAAAAATTTTTGAATAAACTAACAGGTGTAGAATTAGATCCTGTAATTCTTGCGGATAAAGAGTTTGCCCGACAAATTCGAAACGGAAAATTAAAGCTTCCTGCAAATGATTCTGCTGTCGAATTATTAAAATTTGTTGATAATCCGGCAAACAATGATACCCTTTTTGTAAAATATGCAAAGAAATTTGAAAAAATCAAAATGTTGGATAACGGGATAAGAGACCCGAGAGAATATGTTGATATAAAAAATCTTGCAAAATTCAGG
The DNA here is from genome assembly GCA_944323095.1 of Candidatus Gastranaerophilales bacterium. GTDB lineage: Bacteria > Cyanobacteriota > Vampirovibrionia > Gastranaerophilales > Gastranaerophilaceae > Stercorousia. The sequence continues at coordinate 3,802 of CALURE010000070.1, read as the reverse complement.
AATGATATTAAAGAATTTGCAGACAAATCATTAAAAAAAGGTGATTTCAATGTTTATTTGAAAAAAGCAAGAATTGCAAAATCCGCAAATATTTTGGCAAATGTCGGTTTAAGCAGTTTTCTGCTTGCTTATATGCTTCCTAAAGCCCAGTTTGCATTTAGGAAATTGGTTACCGGCTCAGATCTTGAACCCGGGCTTGTACCTGCAGAAAATGTAGTTAACAGGTAGTTTAATTCTGTTTATGGCAAATTATTTTTTGTGTGGTTTTATAATAAATATGAAGAAGCATAAGGTATTATAATGAATTTTATACATGTCCGAAAAACTCAATACACGAGAATTCCGCTTGTGAAGATGTATGAAATAGTGCAAGGTATTGAAAAAAATACGCAAAAAAGGGTGTTTACATTTAACGACATTGTTAATCAACCTGATAAAGTTTTGTTGAATAAATCATATATGAGAGAGAATGCTTTTTGGATAGATCCTCATAACGCTAAGATGTTTGATTTCGGTCAGCGTATAGCGGATTTAAAGGAAAAACTGCCGGAAAATATTAAAAATTTATTTGTCCCTTCCTATTCTTGTCCCGATGAAAAAGCTATAAATAAAGCTTCAATATTTTTATGCAGTCATAATAAAACATATAATGTTTTAAAAGAACTGGGTGACGTTTTGAAAGCTTATCATGAATACCTTAAAAAAAGTCCCTCTGTTAAAAAATAATAGAGGGACTTTTTTATTTATATGATTTTTATACCATTGCTATTTCTCTCGGTTCCATAAAGACAACATCGTTGCTGTCCATAGAATGATCTACGTCAGGTAAAATTTCATTTTTGATATTTGTTAAATCTTCCTGCATCAATTTTCTTGGTGAACCGTCTGCCATAGAATTGTTTCTTAAAAGATAAGATGGGTGGAAAATAGTTATTGCTTTATAATCTTTCCCGTCGACGTTAATAGTCATCCATTGACCTCTGACTTTAGAGATTGTTTGTTTTTTATCAAGCTGTACAAAAGTTTTCAAAGCTGTTGCACCGCAAAGAACAATAGCTCTCGGGTTAATTATATCAATTTGTGCATTCAAAAATTTTCTGCAGGCAGTTTGTTCTTCTTCTGTCGGAACTCTGTTTTCTGGAGGTCTGCATTTTACAGTATTAATGAGGTAAACATCTTCGTCTCTGGAGATTCCCGCATCAGAAAGAAATTTGTCTAAAAGTTGTCCTGCGCGGCCAACAAACGGTCTGCCTGTTTCATCTTCCATTTCACCGGGAGCTTCGCCGATAAGAACTATTTTTGCAGTTGACGGGTTTCCGTCAGAAAAAACAACATTTTTTCTTGTTTTTGCAAGTGCGCATCCTGTGCAGCTTTCACACTTTGATCTTACTATCTCCAGACAATCTTTCTTCATTTTCGTCTCTCTCCTCTTTAAATAATCCTACATTATATTTTTTGCAATATCTTTTTAGTTCTTTCATGATTACATCTGATAACATGAATACTGCTATTAAGTTTGGCACAGCCAGGAATAAAGTAAATGCATCAGATAGATTAATTATACTTTTAAAGTTCATGGCAGAACCGATTATTATGAATATACAATATATAACCTGAAAAGTGCGTGTTGTCAATTTTGTATCGCCGAATAAATAATTCCAGGCCTTAATTCCGTAATAAGAGCCGCAAAGCATTGTAGAAAGCACAAAACAGCTTGCCATAAATGTTAACAAAATCGGGAAAAACGGGCATACTGTCCCGAATGCTTTTGAAGTTAATTCGATACCTGCAATTCCTGATGTATGAAGGTATTCGCCTGAAACGACTATAACAAAAGCTGTTGCAGAACCGACTATTACAGTATCAACAAACGGCTGAAGCATGGCAATAAATGCCTGTGCGACAGGGTTATTCGTTTTAACGGCAGAAAACGCAATCGGTGCAGTGCCAAGCCCTGCTTCGTTTGCAAACATTGCACGGCGAAATCCCCAAAGCATGCACATCATCCATCCGCCTGCTAATGCTTTTGGATGAAATGCTTCTTTTAAAATTACGCTGAATGTATGAGGAACATGTCCGATATTATAAATGCAAACAGCAAAAGCTGTCAAAACATACAAAGTACACATAACAGGTGTAACCTTGGATGTAAATTTTCCGATTGCTTTAATCCCGCCGATAATAGTAAAGTAAGTTATAACAGCAACAATTAAACCTAAAAGCCAGCCCTGATTTGCAAAAAAACTGTTATTCCCGCCTGTCACCTCTGTAATCTGGGTTGTCATTGCATTTATCTGGAATAAATTCCATCCGCCTATCATTGCAAAAATGCAGCATACTGCATAAATTTTAGAAAGGTGAGGAGCAAATTTACCGATATATTTGTTATTTTTGAGCGCGCCTTCTATATAATACATAGGCCCGCCGGCAATTGTTCCATCAGGATTGACTTTTCTAAATTTAAGTCCTAAAAGAACTTCCGCAAATTTAAGAGCCATAGAGAAAAATCCTGCTAAAATCATCCAGAATATAACTCCGGGGCCTCCTATTGATACGGCAGCTGCAGATCCTGCAACATTTCCTATACCTGCTGATGCCGAAATTGTTGCAGTCAGAGCTTGAAAAGATGATACCTCGCCTTTCTTCTTTTTTACACGTATGTCTTTATGCTCATAATTTTTTGTAATAAGCTGTAAAGCGTGTTTAAATCCCCAGACTCCGATAAATTTTGTTCTTATTGTAAAATAAAATGCTGCAATCATTAAAAGTGCAACAAGAAATTCAATTTTCACTCCGTGAATGGTGATAGAACTGAAAATTATCCCTGAAATTTTATCGGCTATTGGTGATAAAAATGTGTCTATGGCTGTGTCTAAATTCATCAATTTAATTATACAACAAACAAATTTTGTTACATAAATTTTGATAAGGCATTATCTCAAATTCTTAAAATAGTTTTTATCAGTCATAGCATAGTAACTGCAGGTAAATCCGTTGTTCGAACTTGTAGATGTATTACTGCAGTATGTTTTTCTGTTTGTTTTCCAATATGTTCCATCTGCTCCCATAGGCAGTACTTTGCCGTCTTGTGTTATCTGAAACATAAATAAATCGTATCCCATTTTGTTGGGACGTTTTTTATAGCCATTGACATCTATAGAGACGAGATAACCTGTAGTACGTTCAGCTTGCCTACCCTGTTCCACAAAAAAAGTTGTTCCATCCGTTGATATGAAGCCGCCGTCATCAAAATACATTTGTGCAATACTTCCGCCTGTGTAGCTTTTGTAATAATCAAATACTCCGTCTTCATTTTTTATAACACATCCGGTATTATTGAGTATAGAGCCGCAATCCATTCCTGCATTATACTGTTTTGCAAGTTTTTTAAGGAAAGTTCCTCTGTAATTTGTATAATCAAAAGGAAGATCTTCTTCATTCTTAATCATAAAAATTGCCTGCTGCAGTACTGAATACTGTTTTTTTAAAGCAGTTTCAAGTTCTTTTTTCTGCGTATTATTGATTAAAGCCGGAAGTGTTAACGCGGCAACCACACCTATAATTCCAAGTGTGATTAAAACCTCAGCCAATGTAAATGCAGCTTTACGAACATTGTTAAAGTGGGCTATGTGCGTAGCACCTTCTGCTAGAGTAAACGCGGTGCGTTTTTTTAGACCGTAGGGTGGGATAAGCGAAGCGTTCCCACCTGAATGATTAGTAGAGGTTAGGAGGGTAGGAGGATTGGAAGATAGGCTGTTTACAGAAAATAGCTTACCCTCATATCTTCTTATCTTCTTACCAT